>JAGOBQ010000009.1 GCA_017999215.1 Thermoanaerobaculia bacterium | reverse complement strand
GGCCGGGGCCGGGCTCTCGGCGCCGCGGACCGCAAGAAGGCGTGGGACTGCTTCCAGCGCGTCCTCTCGCAGCTCGAGGCCGCCCGGCAGCTCCCGCACTCCGTCTGGCTCCGGAAGGCCGAGGAGCTGATCCGCGCGGGCAAGGTCCCGAACCGCTGGGACGCGGTCATCGTGGACGAAGTCCAGGACCTCGCCCCGGCCGCCCTCCGCTTTCTCTCAGCCCTCGCCGCGAAGGAGCCCGGCAACTTCCTCCTCGTGGGCGACGGCGGACAGCGCATCTACCGCAACGGGGCGAGCCTCCGGAGTGCCGGCATCGAGGTGAGGGGCCGGTCGCGCGTCCTCAAGCTCAACTACCGCAACACCCGCCAGATCCAGGCGGCCTCCGAGCTCCTCCTCCGTGACGGCGCGGACGACCTCGACGAGGGAAGGGACGATCGCAAGGGGACCCTCAGCCCGCTCGGCGGGCCGGAGCCCGTCTTCCGCGGCTTCCCGAGCCGGCCGGCCATGTACGAGCACTTCGCCTCCGAAGTGCAGAAGCTCCTGAAGCAGGGCCTCGCTCCGAAGGAGATCGCCGTTTTCGCCCACTCGAAGTCCCTCGTCTCGGCCGCGGCCGACGCGCTCGCCGCCGCGAAGATCGAAGCCTCGCCCCTCGAGAAGGACACCGACCTCTCGTCGGTGAAGGGCGTCAACGTCGGCACGATGCACCGGGCCAAGGGGCTCGAGTTCAAGGCGGTCTTCGTCCTCGGCGTCGAGGACTCCGTCGTTCCCCCGGCCTCCCTCGTCGCGAAGACGAAGGAGCCGGCCGACCTCGAGGCCCTTCTCGTCCGCGAGAGGAACCTCCTCTACGTCGCCCTCACCCGCGCCCGCGACGAAGCCTGGGTCCTCTGGTCGGGAACGCCGAGCCGCTTCCTCGCCCCGGTCCTCGAGGCCGGAAAGGGGAGCCAGGCATGACCTTCGCCGTCGGCTCCCTCGTCGCCGCCCGTGGCCGCGAATGGGTCGTCCTTCCCGAATCGGAAGACGACTTCCTCGTCCTCCGCCCTCTCGGCGGCACGGAGGAAGAGGTCGCGGGGGTCTTCCCGTCGCTCGAGAACGTCAAGCCCGCCCAGTTCGCGCCGCCCGACCCCTCGAGCCTCGGCGACTTCCGCTCCTGCCGCCTCCTGCGCGACGCCGTCCGGCTCGGCTTCCGCTCCAGCGCCGGGCCGTTCCGGTGCTTCGGCTCCATCGCCGTCGAGCCGCGCCCCTACCAGCTCGTCCCGCTCCTCATGGCGCTCAAGCTCGACCCGGTGCGCCTCCTCATCGCCGACGACGTCGGCATCGGCAAGACGATCGAGGCCGGCCTCGTCGCCTCCGAGCTGATCGCCCGGGGCGAGGCGGACAGGCTCGCCGTCCTCTGCCCGCCCGCCCTCGCCGAGCAGTGGCAACGCGAGCTGCGCGAGAAGTTCCACATCGAGGCCGAGCTCGTCCTCCCGAGCACCGTCTCGCGCCTCGAGCGGGGTTGCGGCCCCGGCGTGTCGCTCTTCGAGCGGCACCCCTACGTCATCGTCTCCATGGACTTCATCAAGTCCGAGTCGCGCCGGCTCGACTTCCTGCGCGCCTGCCCCGACCTCGTCATCGTCGACGAGGCGCACACCTGCGCCGCCCCGGCCGAGAGCCGCGGCGCCGATAGGCGAGAGCGGCCCTCCGTCTACCGCGGCGGAAGCCACCAGCGCCACGCCCTCGTCCGCGGCCTCGCCGAGAAGCCGGGCCGCCACATCGTCCTCGTTACGGCCACCCCGCACAGCGGCAAGGAAGAGGCGTTCCGTTCGATCCTCGGCCTCCTCGACCGCGACTTCCTCGCGCTCCCGCGGGACCTCACGCTCGACCAGGTGCGCCCGCTCCGCACACGCCTCGCGGCCCACCTCGTCCAGCGCCGCCGGGGAGACATCCGGCACTACCTCAACGCCGAGACCGACTTCCCCGAGCGGAAGGACCGCGAGCTCTCCTACGACCTCTCGGCCGACTACCGCTCGCTCTTCGAGCGCGTCCTGGCCTATGCCCGCGAGACCGTCCAGGGCGAGGAGAAGGGGACCCGCCGCGAGCGCATTCGCTGGTGGTCGGCCATCGCCCTCCTCCGTTCCCTCGCCTCCAGCCCCGCCGCCGCGGCCGCGACCCTCCGCAAGCGCGCCGAGACGGCCGACGCCGAGCGAGATGCAGACGTTGCCCAGCTCGACGAGCTGGGAGCCCGCGCGGCCCTCGACCTCACCGAGGACGAGGGGGTCGAGGGGCTCGACGTCGCCCCCGGAGCCGCGCCGGGAGAGGAGGGAAGCGCGGGAGACGCCGGGCGCCGCCGCCTCCTCGAGTTCGCGCGCCTCGCCGACGGCCTCAAGGGCGAGAAGGACGCCAAGCTCCACGCCGCCGCCAAAGTCCTCAAGCAGCTCCTCGCCGAGGGCTACAACCCCATCGTCTTCTGCCGCTTCATCCCCACGGCCGGCTACGTCGCCGAGGAGCTGCGTGCCCTCCTCCCCCGGGGCGTCGAGATCGCCGCCGTCACGGGCGAGCTCCCGCCCGAGGAACGCGAGCTGCGTATCGACGCCCTCGCCGTGAAGGCCGCCGAGGGGAAGAAGGTCCTCCTCGTCGCCACCGACTGCCTCTCGGAAGGCGTCAACCTCCAGCACTCCTTCAATGCCGTCTTCCACTACGACCTCTCCTGGAACCCCACGCGGCACGAGCAGCGCGAAGGGCGCGTCGACCGCTACCTCCAGAAGAGCCCCGAGGTCCGGGTCGTCACCTTCTTCGGGCGCGACAACCGGATCGACGGCATCGTCCTCGACGTTCTCCTGCGCAAGCACAAGAAGATCCGCAGCGACCTCGGCATCTCCGTCTCCGTCCCCGGCGAGGCGGAAGACGTAATGAAGGCCGTCTTCGAGGGGCTCTTCCTCCGCGGCCGCGCCGATGCCGGTGTCCAGGGCGTCTTCGAAGAGTTCGAGGAGTTCTTCAAGCCGACGCAGCAGAAGCTCCACGGCGAGTGGCAGGCCGCGGCCGACCGCGAGAAGCGCTCGCGCACCCTCTTCGCCCAGGAGACGATCAAGACCGCCGAGGTCGAAGCCGAGATGAAGGCGGCCCAGGCCGCGGTCGGCTCCGGGGCCGACGACGCCCGCTTCGTCCGCGAGGCGCTCGCCGCCCACCGCGCCGTCATCCGGCAGGAGGCCGACCCCCTCGTCGCCGAGTTCTCCGAGTCGCCCCAAGCCCTCCGCGAGAGCCTGAACGAGGCCCTCCGCGCGAAGGGCACCGCGCAGAACCTCCTCCGCGCCCGCTTCGACGGCCGCTCGGCGAAGGACGTCGTCCTCCTCACGCGCACCCACCCCGTCGTCCAGGCGCTCGGCTCCTGGGTCCTCGACACCGCCCTCGACCCGAAGGCTGGCGGAGTCGCCCGCCGCTGCGGAGCCCTCCGGACGAACGCCGTCGCGCGCCGCACCACCCTCCTTCTCGTCCGTTTCCGCTTCCACGTCGTCACCGAGAAGGGCCGCGACGAGCGCCGCGAGCTCCTCGCCGAGGAGGCCGCCCTCCTCGCCTTCGCGGGAGCCCCCGCCTCCGCCGACTGGCTCGACCCGGCCGCCGCCGAGGCGCTCCTCGACGCCGTCCCCTCCGGAAACCTCGACGCCGGCCTCGCCCGCGACGCGATCACGAAGATCGTCGACGACCTCCCGGCCCTCGCGTCGCAACTGACCGCGGCCGCCCGCGATCGCGCCGCCGTCCTCCACGCAGCGCACGAACGGGTTCGCGAAGCGGCTCGGTCCCGGGTGAAGACCCGCGAGGTCGCCCCCCAGCCGCCCGTCGACATCCTCGGCGTCTACGTCTTCCTGCCGGAGGCGAGGGCATGAGGCCCTCTCGTTTCTCTGGTCTTGTGTGTGGCAGAATGTTGACAGATATGAATATATGACAACATTTCGCCACGTCGCGCCCCGCCCTCCACGCAACGCCATCCTCGAAGTGGCGACAAAGAAGGGTGTGGTCCTGGCTCGGGACGTCCTCCGCAGGGGTCTTCATACCCAGACCCTCACCCGCCTCGTCGCCGAGGGGACGCTCGAACGCGTGGGACGAGGCGTCTACCGTCGCCCCGACGCCGACATCACCGAGCACCACAGCCTCGTCCTCGCGGCCGCGGCGGTTCCGCACGGCGTGGTCTGCCTTACCTCCGCGCTGGTCTTCCACGGAATCGGCACCCAGCTCCCCCACGAGGTGTGGCTGGCGCTCGACCGGCGAGCCCGCAAGCCGGGCACAACCGCTGTTCCCGTCAACGTCGTCCGCTTCTCCGGAGCGGCCCTCACGTTCGGCGTCGAAACGCACCGGCTCGAAGGGCAGCCCGTTCGTGTCTACAGCCTGGCGAAGACCGTTGCCGACTGCTTCAAGTATCGAAACAAGATCGGAATCGACGTCGCCGTCGAAGCTCTCCGCGAGTCGATCGCCGAGGGCCGCCTCACTCCTGCCGAGCTAGGGCCTGCTGCGCGCGTCTGCCGCGTGGAGCGGGTCCTTCGTCCCTACCTCGAGGCGCTGACGCCATGAGAGTCGACGAGTCGGGCCTCGTCCAGTCCGTCCGGGCGCGCCTCCTCGCGACGGCGACAGCGGCCGCGTCCGATCCGAACACCGTTCTCGCTCGGTACGGCATCGAGCGCTTCCTCTATCGCCTCTCCATCTCCCCGTACGCGGACCGTTTCGTCCTGAAAGGCGCGATGCTTCTGTCCGCCTGGCTCGCGCAGGGCGCGCGACCCACCCGAGACATCGACCTCCTGGGTCTCGGCACGTTCACCCTCGACACGATTGCCGACATGGCCCGCGAGGTGTGCGGCCTTCCGTGCGAGCCCGACGGGATGACCTTCCTGCCCGAGACCGTGAAGGTCGCCGAGATCCGCACGTCCGGGCAATACCGGGGCGCCCGGCTCTCCCTCTCCGGCGTACTCGGACGGGCGCGCGTGAGGGTCCAGGTCGACGTCGGCATCGGAGACGCGACGATCCCCGGTCCTGCCTTCCTCGACTACCCGTCGCTCCTCGGCTTCCCGAATCCCCGCCTCCGCGCCTACCAACCGGAGACAGTCGTCGCGGAGAAGGTCCATGCGATGACCGTCCTCGCCTCGGCGAACACCCGGCTGAAGGATGTCCACGACGTTGCCGCCCTATGCCATCAGGTCGACTTCGATGGCGCCACGCTCGTTTCGGCCATCGAGGCCACCTTCGCGAGAAGGAATACGGAGATACCCGGGACTCTCCCTGCGGCGCTCACGACCGAGTTCACCGCGAACCCAGCCCGGGAGACGCAGTGGAAAGCGTTCCTGAAGCGGTCCCGTCTCGACTCGGGTGGCCTGACGCTGACGGCTGCGGCCGAGGAGGCCGCTCGCTTCCTCGAGCCCGTCCTGGCGGCGGCTGCTGCGGGCGAGCCCTTCACCCTTCGCTGGAAGGCCCCCGGGCCGTGGCGACGGGGCGGAGGGAGCCGCACCCCAGCCGGCCGTACCCGAGGGAGGACCTGACGATGGCGCGCCGCACCTCCAGCCCCTTCCCATCCGTCCGAACCGAGGGCGGGCTCCTCCCGGCTGAGACCCTCCAGCGCATCGCCTCGGGCGACGAGCGCGCCCTCGCCAACCTCTCTCCCGCCAGCTACCACCTCCCCCCCGGCGAGCGCCTCAACGAGGCGATCAGCCGGAGCTGGAGCCGCCTCGTCGCCGCGTGGGCGTCGTTCCGGGCCGCGCGCGAGAAGCTCCCCGAGAGCGACGCCGGCACTACCCTCACCCGCGAGCGCTGGCTCCTCCCGCTCTTCACCGAGCTCGGCTACGGCCGCCTCCCCACCGCGCGCCCGATCCCCGCCGGCGGGCGCGACTACGCCGTCTCGCACCTCTGGCAGAAGACTCCCGTCCACCTCGTCTCCTTCCGCGTCGACCTCGACAGGAAGACCCCCGGCGCCGTCGGCGCCTCGCGCAGCAGCCCGCACAGCCTCGTCCAGGAGCTCCTCAACCGCTCCGACGACCTTCTCTGGGGAATCGCCAGCAACGGCCTCGTCCTCCGCCTCCTCCGCGACAACGCCAGCCTCTCGCGCCAGGCCTACGTCGAGTTCGACCTCGCCGCGATGATGGACGGCGAGCTCTACTCCGATTTCACCCTCCTCTGGCTCCTCCTCCACGTCTCGCGCGTCGAGGCCGAGAAGCCCGAAGCCTCCGTCCTCGCGGCCTGGACCAAGGCCGCCCGCGAGGAGGGCCTCCGCGCCCTCGACACCCTCCGCGACGGCGTCGAGAAGGCCCTCGAGGTCCTCGGCCGCGGCTTCCTCGAAGAGCCGGCCAACAGGGCCCTCCGCGAGCGCCTCGCCGCGGGCACCCTGAGCGCGCAGGACTACTACCGCCAGCTCCTCCGCCTCGTCTACCGCCTCCTCTTCCTCCTCGTCGCCGAAGACCGCGACCTCCTCTTCGCCCCCGGCACCCCGCCCCTCGCCCGCGAGAGGTACCTGCGCTACTACGGCCTCTCGCGCCTCCGCTCCCTCGCGGCGAGCCGGCGCGGGTCGCGCCACGGCGACCTCTGGGCGGGCCTGTCGCTCGTAATGAATGCTCTCGGGAGCGACGACGGCTGCCCCGATCTCGCCCTTCCCGCCCTCGGCGGCTTTCTCTTCTCCGAAGAGGCCATGCCCGACCTCGCCTCCGCCTCCCTCGCAAACGCCGCCCTCCTCGAGGCCGTCCGCAAGGTCGCCCTCACCCTGCGCGACGGCTGGCTCCGCCCGGTGGACTTCCGCAACCTCGGCGCCGAGGAGCTGGGGAGCGTCTACGAGTCGCTCCTCGAGCTGCACCCCGCCATCCACGAGGAGGGCCGGGGGAGCTTCGAGCTCCGCTCGGCCGCCGGCAGCGAGCGGAAGACGACCGGCAGCTACTACACCCCCACGAGCCTCATCGAGTGCCTCCTCGACAGCGCCCTCGACCCCGTCCTCGACGAGGCCGCGAAGGCCGCCGACCCCGAGAAGGCCCTCCTCGCCCTCAAGGTCTGCGACCCGGCCTGCGGCAGCGGCCACTTCCTCATCGCCGCCGCCCACCGCCTCGCCCGCCGCCTCGCCTCCATCCGCACCGGCGAGGACGAGCCCGACCCCTCCGCCACCCGCACCGCCCTGCGCGACGTCATCGGCCGCTGCCTCTACGGCGTCGACCTCAACCCCATGGCCGCCGAGCTCTGCCGCGTCGCCCTCTGGATCGAGTCGCTCGAGCCCGGCAAGCCCCTCTCCTTCCTCGACCACCACGTCCAGGTGGGCAACAGCCTCCTCGGCACCACCCCGGCCCTCCTCGCGAGCGGCATCCCCGACGAGGCCTTCACCCCCATCGAGGGGGACGAGAAGCCCGCCTGCTCCGCCTGGAAGAAGCGCAACAAGTCCGAGCGGGCCCAGATGGGCCTCGCCGAGGCCGCCCCCGAGCCGTGGGAAGCCGTCCGCCACCTCGCCGTCGAACGCGCCGGCCTCGACGCCACGCCCGACGCGAGCCCCGACGGCGTCCGCGCCAAGGAAGAGCGCTGGCAGAGGCTCCTCGCCTCCGACGACTACACCCGCTCCCGCCTCCTCGCCGACGCCTGGTGCGCCGCGTTCGTCTGGAGGAAGACCTCCGACCCGAACGCCCCCCCGCCCGTCACCGAGGAGACCTTCCGCCGCCTCGCCGCCAGCCCTGCCAACGTCCCCGAGGCCGTGCGTCACGAGATCGTCCGGCTCCGCGACCAGTACCAGTTCTTTCACTGGCACCTCGCGTTCCCGGAGGTGTTCCGGGTGCCGGGGAAGGGAGAGAAGCCGGAGAGCGAGGCGCTCGGGTGGTCGGGCGGGTTCGACGTGGTGCTGGGGAATCCGCCGTGGGAGCAGACCCAGATCTCCGAGAAGGAGTTCTTCGCGGCGCGGGCTCCCGAGATCGCCGGTGCGGCAGGCGCGACACGGAAGCGCCTGATAGACACCCTCGCGAAGACGAACCCGGCCTTACTTCGGGCGTTCTTTGACACCCAGCGTCAAGCCGACGGCACGAATGCTCTGATCGTCGAGACGGGCCGATTCCCGCTGTGCGGGCGGGGAAAGGTGAATAGCTATTCCATCTTCGCGGAACAGAACCGGATGCTGCTCTCGTCCCGGGGCCGCGTCGGCTGCATCGTTCCCTCCGGCATTGCGACCGACGACACGACGAAGCACTTCTTCCAGGATCTTGTCAGTACGCGGGCGCTCGTGAGCCTCTACGACTTTGAGAATCGTGCGGGCCTCTTCCCGGCTGTGGACAGCCGCCTCAAGTTCTGTCTCATCACCCTCGCCGGGTCATCGAATCCCACAGCGGCCGATCCCGAATTCGCCTTCTTCCTACGGTCCACCGAGGAGCTTTCGGACCCCGAGCGGCGCTTCCGCCTATCACCCGATGAGGTTCGGCTCCTGAACCCGAACACCGGAACGTGCCCCATTTTCCGCACCCGCCGCGACGCCGAAATCACGAAGGGGATCTACCGGCGCGTCCCGGTCCTCATCGACGAGACGAAAGCCGAGGAGGGGAATTTCTGGGGCGTGTCGTTCCGCCAGGGGCTCTTCAACATGACGAGCGACTCGGGCCTCTTCCGCACGCGACCCCAGCTCGAGGCAGACGGCTGGAAGCTCGAAGGGAACTCGTTCGTGCGCGGCGCCGACCGATACCTTCCGCTCTACGAAGCCAAAATGATCCACCACTTCAACCACCGCTTCGGCGACTACGCGATGAGGGAAGAGGAATCCGAAAGCACGGCGCTCCCCGATGTTCCCGTCGAGCGCCTCCAGGATCCTGCCTACGCACCGTTCCCGCGCTACTGGGTCGCGGCTGCGGAGGTCGATGCCAGACTCGAGGGAAGATGGGGCCGCGGCTGGCTTCTCGGCTGGCGCGATATCTGCCGAAGCACAGACGAGCGGACGGTCATCGCGGGGGTGATCCCGAGAGCGGGCGTGGGAAACAAGTTTCCCCTGATGCTCATCGAGCAGCAGGAGAAAATCGCCGGCCTTGCAGCGAATCTCTCGAGCTTCGTCTTCGACTTCGCGTCCCGGCAGAAGATCGGCAGTACGACGCTCAACTACTTCATCTACAAGCAGCTTCCAGCTCTCGCCCCGAAGTCCTACCGGGGAGAGGCCCCGTGGGCGCCGGGGCTGCCCCTCGCCGACTGGGTCGGTGGGAGAACCCTGGAACTCGCCTACACCGCATACGACCTCAAGAGCTTCGCTGAAGACCTCGGCTACACCGGCCCACCATTCCACTGGAACGAGACCCGCCGCCTCTGCCTCCGCTGCGAGCTCGACGCCGCCTTCTTCCACCTCTACGGCATCCCCCGCGCCGACGTCGACTACATCATGGACACCTTCCCGATCGTCCGCCGGAACGACGAGCAGAAGTACGGCGACTACCGGACGAAGAACCTGATCCTCGAGATCTACGACGAACTCCAGCTCGGCATCGATACCGGCAGGCCCTTCGTCTCCCGACTCGTCCCGCCGCCGGGCGATCTGAGGGCCGCTCACCCGGCCTCAGGTTCGGATCGGAATGGCCTCGACTGAAGTGAAAGTATGAAGATGAATGATCCTCATCCCGGCCGCCGGGACGACTCTCTTCATTCGGTCACTGCATCCGATGGCCCCCCTTTCGAGTACCACCACGGCGTGGGCCGGTCGTCGGGATCGACCAGTCCCGCTCTGGCGAGAGCTTTCTGTCCGGATCTGAGGCCCCCCAACGTCACCGCCCCCTCACTTTTCGACGCAAGACACCGCATTCCTGCAGGCGACCGGCTTCCTCCGAGCAAATTAGCAAGGCCGCCCCTCCCATTTACGGACGACCTTCTCAGCGATCAAGAAGCGCCGCACCGACGCTCGAGTTGCCCTGGGCGAAGTGCGATCAGCAAGAGATGAGCAGCTATGAGCACGCCGTCTGAAATCGAGAAGAGAATCGAAGGAGCCCTTGAGTGCTTGCTTCGGGACGGTCGCGAAAGCGAGCTACTTGACGAACTCCGGGTGGCACCACTACAGGAACTAGTTCGCGTGCTAGCACGCGCTCTCGAGAAGCTTGAAGGAAAGGACCAGCTTCTCCTTGCGGGACTCGTCCGTCGCGGGCTGGAACTGCGGCCGTCCCTGGCCGGTCGAATTAACAGGGACGTCAAGAAGCCAGGTGACACCTCCCGGAAAGGCCTCCTTCAACTCAAGAGACTCGCAGACGAACGGACAACCACGAAGGGAGCGGTCGCTTCGGTTGCAACGAGACTTCATGACGCATGTACAACACTCCAGATCAGCGCGATGCTTTCGCGTGATCTTCGAGCGGTTGACTTCGATCCGACACTCGACAGCGAGCACGAGCAACCCATAGACGCATCCGTTGCAACGGATGCAGAGCTAATCGCGCGGGCAGAGCGCTTTGAACAAAGCGCGAAACGAAAGGGGCCAAATCCAGCCACGCGGGCGCGTCACTACCTTCAGGCAGCGAAACACCTACTCGCCACAGCGAACCCAGGCGACTACCGACAAAAAATCTTCTTCAATCTCGGCGGGTACTGCGCAAAAATGGGCCAAGTCTACAGCGATTTGCAGCGGGACATGGACTTGGCGCAAGATTACTTGCTGCAGGCCCTGATCCATCAGCGAGAAAATCTAGAATTCCTAACCGAGCTGTACTTTCGCGCGACAATCAAGGCGCATGCATTGGAGACGGGGAAACCCCTTTCTCCGAGCCAAGGCGTTCCAGCAAAAGACCTCGTCGGCTATTGCGTTGCCACTAAAGACCGCGACCTAGCCTTCGTCTTGACCCGCGCTCTTCTGCGATTGGCAGCAAAGCAGCCGGCGCTCGCTTGGCGATGTTCCGGGTGGAGTGAGCCCGGAGTTCGGGACTACCTCACTGCTGTTGTGGCTCACGCACTGCCTGCAATCAAGGGCCTCCCCGAACGAGTCCTTGAGCCTCAGAAGAGCCTTGATCAACTGACGGCGTGGTGGCGTGATCGGGAACTCGCACTCAAGAATCTCTTGAACGCGCAGGCCGCTGCTAAAGACATTTCGCAGATCGGGGCATGCGTAGATGTCTTCGTGCGGGAACTGCCCAGCCTCCCGATGATTCTCCGGCCACGAGAGGTTCAGAGTGTGTCGCTGCTGGCCAAGGCCGCGGAGGCCTTTCGGGACGCAGCCAAGACCTCGAACCCGGGCGAGCGGCGTGGCCATCTACGACGTGCGAGCCCCCTTGTCGATCAATCTGTAGACGGAATCCGAGGCCTGCCCTTTGCGGTGGACAGCGTTGAGCCGGTCGTCCAGGCCTGGCGGACCGTCCTGGAAGATGCACTGGATGCGACGGCGGAGCTGATCACACCGAAGTTGAGCGTCGAACTGGCAAAGCGCACATACCTCATGAGAGGCGATCGGGCGGAGGTTCATCTAAAGATTCGAAACGGAGGCCCGGGCGCCGCGTTTCGGCTCGCTCTGAACGGTGCCTGCGGCGCGACGCACTTCGCCATCACGCTAGACGACGTCTCGCTTCAGGCTGGTGAGGAAACGACGGCATCCCTGCTTTCACATGAAAAGACCATGCCCGGAAGGCTGGAATTGCAAATAGCCGGCACGTGCTTGGACATCGATGGACGGGAGCACGGCTTCAAGAATGAGGCTCCTCTCATAGTGGGCAGCGCTCCGAGCACGCTAGACTTTGAATCGCTACGACATGCAAACCCCTTCAATGCCGGTGACGTTGTCGATGACGCGAAGATGTTCTTCGGGCGCGACGGACTACTGGCCCGCCTCGAACAGACTGCCACCAGCAAACGCTCCAGTGGCAGCCTGCGAATACTCTTCGGTCAGAGACGTGTCGGCAAGACGTCAATACTCCACTTCTTGCAGCGGCGCCTGCAGGAGAAAGCGCCCACGACGCTGGTGGGAAGCCTGACGTGGCTGCGTTTCTCCAAGCATGGACCGGGAGACGTCGTCTGGGAAATTGCAAAAGCGCTAGCCGATGATGCGAGGCGAGTCGGCGTAGAGGTGCACCTGTCGGACCGAAAGCAGTTCGCGTCGAGCTACTCTGTAGAATTCAATGCTCTTACGGCGGAGTTGCTAGCACGACGGGAAGTGTCAACGCTAGTTGTAATGCTTGACGAGTTCGACAAAGCGCTCTGGCAGTTTGCCAGTCCCGATTTAGACTATGGTGAGCCCTTCTATTCTTTCTTGAGGGGACTGAGCATGTCACCGGGAATGTCCTTGATCGTTGCGGGCGGTGAGTCACTGCCTGAGTTCTTGAAGTCCTTAGGGCCGGCCTTCAATAACGCGAAGAGGGAACGTGCGACGTATCTCGATCTTCCGGCGATAACGGCATTGGTGCGTAACGAATACGTATCGACGTGGCTTCGAATAGACGATGGCGCTGTGCAGCGACTCTGGGACTTGACGCGTGGCAACCCATTCTTCTGCCAACTCGTATGTGAGGAACTAGTCGCGCAGGCGTGCGACGTGCGCTCCACCGAGATCGATGATCTCGATGTGCAGAAAGTGGCCAGTTACTGCATCGCAGAGCGCATCGGCCCGGAGAGTGTCGGCCATCTTTATGGCGCTGACGAGACCTGGACGATCGAACCGGCGCTTCTCTACTTGGCGAGTAGGGCGAGTCCTGGATTGTTGAGAGAGCCGTGGGTTCGGCTAAGTGAACTGGCAGAATCCATTCGCGCCAGCCGGAACGAGGTTGAGGGCGCAGCGAATCGCCTGATCGAACGAGAGGTGCTCGTCCGAAGACCGGACGAGCCGGACTGTGTGAAAGTCATGATGCCGCTGTTCTCGGAGTGGTTTCGGCAACGGGCGCCGCTAAAGGAGGCCTCGTGGAAGGTTCTGAACTCGTGAGGACCGTCGAGGAAGGACAGGGTGTGCCGGTCTCCGTCTTCTTGAGGCCGCGGCTGAGGCGAGAACTGGAGAGAAGTGCAGATGCTTCCCCAACGAAGAGCTTCGCATTGGTAGCGGCACCCGGCTTCGAGGGGGCCGCTGTGTTCGAATTCATCAAGGAACAGTGGCGCAAGAAACGCCCATCAGGAGTGTTGATCGCTCTGAGGGGCGAGACGTTTCGGAGGCCTGATGGCGTCTCTGAGGCGATTCAGGAGCTTCGGAGAGCCGTCGGAGGTCCGGAGGGGCACGGTTCCACGCCCCTGACGGAAAACGCGAAGCGACTGCGAGAGGAAGGTCGAAGGCGATTTGGCGAGACGGGCGAACCAGTGGTGGTTGCCCTCTCAAGTCTGGAGTCCGTGTCACGTGGATCGCGTATGGAGGAAGTAGGCGCCTTCCTGGATCTCCTTCAAGAGGGAGCGACAGAGTCACCACGATGGCTAGCGGTGTGGTCCCTCTCTGAAGAAGAGCCCGCGCGCATCTGCGAGCAGGTCGCCTGGTCGCCGTTCTATAAGGTGTACGGCAGTCGAATCTACTTCGCGGCAGGATTCGAACGAGATGTGGCGCTCCCGTGGATTGGCGCGGCACTGCAGAGAATCAGCGTCCCGGCCGGTGTGTCGGCGGCCGCCGTATTCGAAGCGACAGGAGGGATCCCCGAGGCAGTCGAAATGCTCCTAGAGAGACTCGGAGAAGCGGAGTCGTTGGAGGCCGCGTGGGAACTGGCGCGGACGCACGGCGGCGAACGGTTGTCTCGGTTCAGGGCCTTCTTGCAGAGGGATGCAGCGGTACTTGCTGCTATCGGGCGGGGAATGCCGATTCGCGACGCCGACCGTGCAGCCATTCATCGGCTCACGTCCTTTGGAGTAGTGACGAAGACGGCGGAGGGGGCGTTTAGCTTGGTCGCACCCGGGTTGACGAAGCGACTCTTGGAGGGCTGTGGCGGTTCGCCCGAGGAACCGGCGGCCGAGAGGAACTTCGTGCGAGGCCTCCAGTTGGTCCCAGGGCGAGACAATCAGGAGTTGGTCGCGAGCCTCTGTGCGGGGACGTTCTATTCAGAACTCGAAGTCCTTCAGAGTCGGGAGGGCGAGGCCTGGGTGGCACGGGTGGACAGAGAGAACGAGAAGGGCCAGCGTCTGAGGCCGCAGGTGCTTAAGCTACATCAGAAGGAGTCGGTAAAGCGTGAAGTGGACCGGGCGAGGGAGGCCCGAAAGATACTCGGTTCGGGATGTCCGGAAATCTTGCGCACGGAGTACCGCGGGAGCTTGGGTGGGTACATAGCTGAGTTCGCTTGCGCTGACAGCCTGCAGTTTGAACTACGCACGTTTGAAGCCGTCTTCCGTGCCCCGGGGCAGGATGCAGGTGCGGCCGAGAAGATGCTTCGACGAGTCCTAACACGAGTCTTGGCGGGTTTCTATCGAGACGCCAGCCTGAAGAGCGTGCCTCCATCAAAGTACTACTCACCGCCAACCTGTGAGCAGATCGATGGCGATGAGGTCATCACGAAAGGGCGTAGCTGGAGGATGGTCCGCAAGAGCCTCTTCGAGACGAAGCGGAATCTGCTGCTGTCGGAAGCGAACCATGGAGACCTGAACCCCCGCAATTTCCTAATAGATGGAGCGGAGAACATACACGTCATTGACTTTTCGACCTTCGGCGGTGGTCCTGTGGCGAGAGACTTCTGCCGCCTGGAAGCGGAGATCGCCCTCAAGCTGTGTCCCTTCGAGAATGTGGGTGAGGCGGAATCGGTCTTAACCGTCCTATGCACCTTCCCGTTTTCTGACGCCGGCGCGGGACTCCCGCTAAGGGCGGCGATACACTCTGCGCTCCGCTGTATTAGATGCGTCCGGGAGGCATATCTTGAAATGTGCCCGCCGGAAGAGTCGGATTGGAATCCGATTCAAGATTACCAAGTGGGACTCGCCGCGACGGCAGCGAGGATGAGTCTGTTTCGGGGGTATCTGTCCGAGGAACAGCGAAGGATGGCGCTGACCTATCTCGGACGCCTGGCCGAGATGGTTATCGGAGGGGCTGGTGAAGCTCCACCGGCAACGTGAGGGGACGGAAGCCCGCTGAGTTGGGCGGGGACCGATATTCTGTTTCGGAGGGGTACGAATTGTGTGGCGAGTCGCACCGATGAGATCGCTGGGGTGCTTCAGGACAAGTGGGGTGTCGTAGGCGTTCCTGTGAGCGACCCTGCTGGCGGGGACCGTGTGCGCCAATGCGCGCGGGGAGGAACGTCTAAGTGAAACGCGGTAGAAGTGCGAGGGACGTGTGCCCTTCCTGACTGACATCGACTCCCGTGCCGCCATCAAGGGCTCCCGTGATCCCCTTGGTGCGCAGGCGATCTGGACTCTGCTCGGCCGGCACGTCGTCGGCGGGCTTACGACGAACACGACGTCCGTCCGGGACTTCGTCGTCCTGCTTCTCGGGCACTGGTTCATCGAGAAGCTCGACGAGGCGGGGTCGCGGGAGGAGGCGCTGCCGGTCTTCATCCGGTGGGAGCAGCTGGCGTCGTACGCGCGGCTCCAGGCGGGCGACACGGGCTTCCGCGGGACGACGCGGACTCGCCGGTTCGTCGGGGACGGGCCGAAGGTCACGATCTCGGCCCAGCCGGCGTACCAGACCCTCGCGAACCAGAAGATCTACGGCCTCTGGGGCCTCTACACGCAGTCGGCGCGGGCGTCGGGCCTCCTGGAGGAGAAAGAGCCGCGGCTCACGCCGGCGGCGCGCGACCTGGCCGAGAAGGCCTACCGGGACCTGCTGGGCCGGGAGACGGTGGGGCAGATCGTCGAGCTGCTCGGAAAGCGGTCGGCGACGATCCGGCCCTCGAGCGGGGACGAGAAGCTCCTCGGGGCGGTCGCGAAGGCGCTCGGCATCAAGCGGAAGCGGGCGCCGCTGGAGACGACGACCTTCAGGGAGACACTCGCCTGGGGCGGCCCCGGGGACACGAAGCGGACGAACGGCCTCCAGAAGAAGCTGGCGCATCTCTTCGTGGCGAAGGGCGGGGACCCGAGGGTCGGCCTCGACGCCACGGACGTCCAGGCCCTCGCGAAGGAGGCCGGCCGGAAGGGCCAGGAGGCGCTGGAGGCTCGGCTGCGGCAGATCCTCTCGGCGGAGAGTGTCCTCGCCCCGGCGACGGCGGCGTACCAGTACGTCCTCTCGCGCGACGGGGCCGACCTCGCGACGGTCGTCGGCGAGATCCGCGACCAGTGGGGGGCGGCGCTGAAGAAGCGGGCCGACGCGGCCGGCTTCGAGGCTCTGAAGGACGACGTGCTCCGGGCCGTCCGGGACCCGAAGACGGCCGACCTCTGGCTGGAGGTGGGCCGGCGGATGGGCGCCGGGGACTTCGGGGGTCTCGTGGAGACGCTCGTGGACCTGAACCGCGACGTGATGTGGAAGCGTGACAAGGCGTCCCCCTGGGTCCAGGTGACGAACGGGAAGCTCGACGTCCACTTCGCGGACGAGCGCGCGAAGCTGCCGACGGCCGAGCAGCTCGCGACGTACTGGGTGTCGCCCTACTTCCTCGGCGCGCTCCGGGCGGTCGCGCTCGAGCTGGGGGAGGAGTAGCCGTGGCCGAGGGACCGAAGAGACCGGAACACCGCATCGTTGACGGGAGAGAGATCATAGAAGCGTCCCGGCCCCTCGAAGCCGGGGTTGGTAAGGGAAGGCGGTGCGCGTCATGCACGAGGTGAAGCAGAGAGTGACGGTCTCCGACACCGGCGAGATCGTGGTCACCCTTCCGCCGGACTTCCCGAGAGGAGAGGTCGAAGTGACCGTCGTCGCGGCCGAAGAGGCCGGGGCGAAGGCCGTGGTGGACCTGAATCGGCGTCTCGACGAGCTGATCGCGTCGTTGCCTCCGGCACCGTCCGTACCGTTGTCGGCGCTCGACCGGGGCGAGATCTACCGGTGACGCGGGTCCTTCTCGACACGAACGTCGTCCTTCGCCTTCTCGAGAAAGACGATCCGCAACACGGGGTCGTACGTGCCGCGGTGGATCGATGTGTCGCGTCGGGCCGGGAGCCGTGCCTCGCCGCCCAGGTGGTCGTCGAGTTCTGGGTCGTCGCGACGCGGCCGCGAGAGGCGAACGGACTAGGGTGGGACCCGCCGACGGCCCGGGCCGCAGTCGACGGGCTCGTCTCCCTCTTCCCGATGCTGCCGGAAGCGCCGGAAGCGTTCGCGCAGTGGCTCCGACTCGTTACCGACGGTCTCGTGCTTGGGAAGCGCGCCCACGATGTTCGTCTCGCAGCCGCGGCGCTCTCGAACGGCGTCGGAGGGATCCTCACCCTGAACCCGGCCGACTTCACCGACCTTCCCGGGCTCGCCGTTCTTCGGGTCTCGACTGTCGGCTGACGACTCCAGGGCGCCATGCGTAAGCCCCGTCCTGCGCCTGCGGCGAAGCGGGATCAGGTCCCGGCGTGATCCTCACCCCCGGAACCCTCGTGAAGCACCCCGGGCAACTCGAATGGGGGCCGGGCGAGGTCCTCCCGGGCGGCGTGGCGGGAAAGGTCAGAATCAGGTTCTTCGCGGCGGGCGAGAAGACCCTCAGCCTCTCCCACGTGCAGCTCGAGGTCGTTACGGAGGCCGAGGCCGAGAGGCTTCGCCACGAGCTGAAGTCGGCTCCGCCGCCGCACGTCCCCGGCCCGGACCCGGAGAACCCCGACGCCGAGCGCGCGTTCGAGCTCCTCCAGGGAATCGAGCCTTGCGTTTTCGTCACAGGACGCGCGGGGACGGGGAAGTCGTACCTCCTCCGGTACTTCGCCCGGAAGACGAAGAAGCGGATCGTGCTCCTCGCGCCGACGGGCCTCGCGGCGCTGAACGTCGGCGGGCAGACGATCCACTCCTTCTTCATGTTCCCGTGGGGCCTCATGAACCGCGAGGACGTGAAGCAGGTCTGGGACTCGAACAAGCGCCAGCTCATCCGGAAGGTCGACACGTTCGTCATCGACGAGGTCTCGATGGTGAACGCGAATCTGATGGACGCGATCGATGCCTTCCTCCGCCTGAACGGGCGCGACGCGAGGAAGCCGTTCGGCGGCGCCCAGGTGGTCCTCTTCGGGGATCCCTACCAGCTCCCGCCCGTCCTCAGCCGGGAGGACGAGGCGAAGTTCATGGAGTACCACTATCGGAGCCCCTTCTTCTGGGACGCGAAGGTCTTCGAGCAGCTGCCGATCACGGTCGTGGAGCTGCGGAAGAACTACCGCCAGAAGGAGCTGGAGTTCATGGACGTCCTGAATGGGATCCGGCTCGGCGAGCTGGCGGAAGAGCACCAGGCGCTCCTGAACTCTCGGTGCGACCCGGATTTCGAGACGCGTCCGGGCGAGATCCGGCCCTGGCTGACGACGACGAACGCGCGGGCGGCGCAGATCAACGCCGCGAGACTGGCCCGCCTCCCGGGGCCGGAGCACGTCTTTGTCGCGACCTTCAGCGGGAAGGTGTTCGACGGCGAGAACCTCCCGGCGGAGGCCGAGCTCAAGCTCCGGCCGGGCGCGCAGGTCCTCTTCGTGAAGAACGACGCGCAGGACCGCTGGGTGAACGGGACGTTCGGCCGGGTCGTCACGCTCGCGAAGGACGTCGTCGAGGTCGAGGTGACGTCGAACGGCTACCCGCACGCGTATCGCGTGGAGCCCGAGACCTGGGAGAGCCGGAAGTACACGTTCGACCCGAAGACCGAGAAGATCACGAGCGAGGTCGTCGGGAAGTTCACGCAGTACCCGCTCCGCCCGGCGTGGGCGATCACGATCCACAAGAGTCAGGGGCAGACGCTCGAGCGGATCGTCGTCGACCTCGGGCGCGGGGCCTTCGAGCACGGGCAGGTCTACGTGGCGCTGAGCCGCTGCCCGACGCTCGAGGGCATCACCCTCGCGACGGAGATCTGGCCGAACGACGTCCTGAAGGTCAGCAGCCACGTGAGGGAGTTCATGGACTCGGTCGCCAGGGCGGCGCTACTGCCCGGGAGCGAGGGACGGCTGCTCGTCGGCGGTCCTGCGTAAGTGTCGCCGCCAGCCCCGATGAAACTGACGGTCAGGGGCGTGAGGGAGCGAGGCGGGCGAGCAGGTCGTCGACGAGCTGCTCCAGGTCGCCGAGGCGGTCGCGGACGATTCCGCGGACGATCTCCGGGTCGAGCGCTGCGTAATCGTGAACCGCGACGTTCCTGAAGCCGACCATGGCCCGGGCGAGGGCGAGGTCCGCCCCGGAGAGGAGTCCGTGCGCGGACAGGATCGAGAAAGCGTGGCGGCCGTCCCGGGGCAGCTCCCAGCCGTTCGCCGAGATCAGGTGGTTCGCCAGGTCGAGGAGCGCCTCGACGGCCCTCTGGAGGTTCAGCACGGTCGCGTCCATCCGGATCCAGCCGCTGACGGCGTCGTTCTCGGGTCCGTTGACGAGACGGACGGCCGCGACGGTTTTCCGTACGTTCGAGGCCTTGGCGACGACGACGTCTTCGTTGAAGGCGTACGTCACGGTCTCGCGTTCCCCCACATCGCGTCCTCGACCGGCCTGCGGCAGATCTTCCAGTCGAAGTAGAGGGAGGGGATGGTCATGCGGAAGACGTCGAGAGCGAGCGCGTCGTGGACGACGAACGGCCGGCCCGTCTCGAGGACCTGCATCGCGATGATCGGATCGGCGTTGCGCAGGTCGACGAGATCCACAGGGCGGCCCGCCGTCTCGGCGAGCCGGGTGGCCAGGTCGAAGCGCTCCCCCGGCTCGAGCGGGCGGCCGAAGTCCACGGCGAAGTCGAGGTCGCTCTGGTCGCGAAAGGCGGGTGTTTCGAAAGATCCGAAGACGAAAGCGAAGCGGGCCGCTTCGAGAAGCGACCCAACTCGTTCCAGCAGGTTCGTCTCGGCCGACGCCACGGCCCGATTCTAGTCGGGCCGGCGCGGAGCGCGGACCGTCGTCAGGCCCCTCGCGTTACCGGCACCACGACCCCCCCGACCGGCAGGTGGATGAACGTCCCGAGGACCGGCTTCCCCCACGCCTCGGCGACGGTCCCCGCGTAGGCCGCGAGCTGGCCCGCGTGCGTCGCGGCGCGGGCGAGGGCCTGGGCGGTGGAGCCCGGGTAGCTCTTGTGGTCGACGACGACGAGGCCGTCGGCCGTCTCGAGGACGAGGTCCGCGGTTCCCGAGAGAACGGAGCCGTCGGGGAGCCGGCGGCGGACGGGGAGCTCGCGGTGCCAGGTAGCCGCAGGCCAGCGTGAGGCGACGAAGGCCCCGAGGGCGTCGGAGGCGTCGAGGAACGACTCCGGAGGAAGCGCGCCGGAGACGCCCCAGCGGGCGATGAGGCCTTCGGCGAGGGCGAGGCGGTCGGGCCGGGGGAGCGACGGGCGGTCCGCGGCGAGGAAGCCGTGAAGGGCGTCGCCGAGGAGCTGCATGTCGGTGCCGGAGCGCAGGGGAAGGCGCGGGCCGATGGAGATCGGCTCGCCTGCGGTGCCCGGCGCCTCGACTTTCGAGGCGGAGACGAACGCGGACGGGTGCTCGCGTGGGCCGGCCGGAACCGGGGCCACGCCGGGCGCGCGGGGCGGGCGCGCGGCGAGCGGCGGCGGCGCAGGACGGCGGAACGTCTCGACGCGCTTCCCGCCGATTGCGACTTTCGGCCCGTCGTCGTCCACGGCGGCGCCGACGTGGCGGAAGAGGGAGTCGGTCAGAGTTCCGGTGCGCGCAGCGAGGACGACGCGGTCGCGGGCGCGGGTGAAGCCGACGTAGAGGAGGCGGAGGCTCTCGCGGTTGGCCCGCTCGGCGAGGAGGCGCTTGCGCTCGCTCGAGTCGAGGAGGCCGTGGATGCGGGTGCGCGACGTCCGGCCCGAGTAGGGCCCGGGCCAGAAGGCGATCCTGCGGCCGGCGAGGGGCTGGTCGAGGTCGATGGGCGCCTCGGAGAGGACGTTGACGCCGAAGGCCGAGGGCTCGCGCGTGTCGGGGTGGAGGTCGAGGACGACGACGGGCCACTCGAGGCCCTTGGCGCCGTGGAGCGTCGAGACGACGACGGCGTCGGGCGACTCGGGGCGCTGCTCGGGCTTCACGGCTTCGTCGAGGCTGTCGAGGAAACCGAGGACCGTTGCGGGCCGCCCCTCGGCGAGGGCCCGGCCCGTGAACGCGACCGCGGCGGCCCGCAGCTCTTCCAGGGAGGCCAGCCGCGAGGCGGCCGAGCCCCACGCGAGGCAGAGCTCGCGCAGGTCGAGCGCGTCGAGGACGGCGTCGAAGGCGGCCTCGGGGCCGAGGAGGGGCGCAGCCTCGCGGGCGGCACGAACGCGCGACACGGAGGGAAGCTCGCCGAAGGCCTCGGCGCCGGGAGCGCCGAGCGTCTCGGCGAGCCAGGCGTCGGGGTCGTCCGCGCGCTCGACGAGCCGGGCCAGGGTCGCGGCGGCGAGGGAGTCGTGGGGGTCAGCCCAGAGGCGGAGCCCCGCGACGAGGAGAAGACCCTCGAGAGAGCGGGCGGCCTCGGCGCGGGGAAGGGTCGATTCCAGGCCTTCCGCGGCGAGCGCGGCGGCGATCGCGGCGCACTCCTCGTTCATCCGGCAGAGGACGGCGACGTCGCCCGGCCGGGGACGACGGACCTCGCCGGTGGCGCGGTCGCGGACGCGGGTCTCGGGATCCTCGAGGAGCGCGCGGACCCGCGCCGCCGTTTCGGCCGCGTCGCCAGCCTTGTTCTTCGAGCCGAGAGCCCACCGCTCGACGACCGGGCCGAGACCCGGCGGCTCGTCGGGCTCTCCCGGAACGAGGCGGACGCGGGCCTCGGGGAGCCCCTGCCGGCCGAAGGCGCCGACGAAGAGCTCGGAGGCGACGTGGACGAGCGCGGGCCGGCTGCGCCAGGACTTCGGGAGCGTCTCGGGCTCGACGCCTCCGAGGAGCGACTCGATGGCGGCGTCCATGAGCGCCGGATCGGCGCCGCGGAAGCCGTAGATGGCCTGCTTCTGGTCGCCCACCCAGGCGCTCTTCGCGAGCCGGGCGAGCGAGAGGAAGAGCGCGAGCTGGAGGGGGCTCGTGTCCTGAAACTCGTCCACGAGGACGAGGTCGATCTCGGCCTCGAGCTGTTCGCGGACGGCGGGCCGCTCGAGGAGCCGGAGGGCGAGCGCCTCCTGGTCGGCGAAGTCGACGACGCCCCGATCGCGCTTGTAGTCGGCGTAGGCCGAGAGCGAGCGGGCGGCGAGCGAGAAGGCGAGGCGGGTGGCGCGAGCGAGGTCGCTCCGGAAGAGCGGATGCCGGTCGTGATCCGCGGCGAGCGCCTGGACGGGGGCCGCGAGGTCGCGGGACTTCTTGCCCGTTTCGAGGTTGGCGAGGCCGGTGAAGACCTGCCACGCGGGGCGGCGCGTTCCGCGGAGCGCGGCGAGGGCGGTCCTGACCCTGGTGCAGGCGTCCTTCGTCGCCTTCGTCGTGTCGAGGTCGAGGTCGACGCTCGCGAGGAACACGTCGAGGGCGGCGACGAGGTCGGCGTCCCACCGCGCGCCGTCGATCTCGCACCCGCAGCCGTCGAGGAGATTCGTCAGCTCCGCGACGCTCGCCTCTCCGGAGGCGTAGAGGGTCGCCGCGTCGACCCCGTTCGAGCGCGCGGCTTCCTGGATCTTCCGGGCCGCTTCCTCGAGATCGAGGTCGGCAAAGAGCGACTGGAGCTCGGAGAGGCTCTCCTCGTCCTCCCTCGTGACGACGGCCGAGAGGCTCCGCTTCAGGGCGGCGGCGGCGCTCTCCTGGTCGAGGACCGTCAGCTCGGGCGAGAGGCCGAGGTCGAAGGCGAAGTCGGACAGGAGCCGGCCGCAGACGGAATGAACGGTGCCGATCCGGGCGGCACCGAGACGCCGGGCCTCGTCCATCTTCCCGCGGTGGAGGAGCTCCTCCCGCACCCGGCGAGCCAGCTCGGCCGCGGCCTTGACGGTGAACGTGACGGCGACCACGCCCTCGGGGCGGACGCGTCCCTCGCGGATCTCCGCGGCGAGGTGCCTCGCGAGGCGCGACGTCTTGCCGCTGCCGGCGCTCGCGGAGATGACTTCGACGGACTTCATGCGTTCTCCGCCGGGAAGTCCCGGCCGCAGAGGGCCCCGTGATCGCAGTACTTGCACGGTGCGGGGACGAAGAGGCCCTCGTCCGTCAGGGCGGCCGCGGCCTCCGTGTTCTGCTCGATTCCGGGCGAGCCGAGCTCCCCGCGGGCGAGGCGCTCTCGCGCGGCGAGGGCGGCCGTTTCGAGGGCCGTCCAGACGTCCCGAGGCGGCGGGCCCCCCACGGCCTCGGCGCCCGGGAAGTCGCGCTCGGACTGCGCGAGAAGGACGGCGTCGCGGAGGATGAAGTAGGCGACGGGTGGAAGGCCGCTCAGTCCGTCCTCGTGCGCGAGGAGCCGGGCGTAGGCCGCGAGCTGGAGGGCGCCGCCGTTTCGGAGGAGATCCCGGCGGATTCCCTTGCTCCACTTGAGGTCGACGACCCCGGACGGCGAGGTCAGGACGAGGTCGGCCCGGCCGCGCACGGTGCCGCCCGGCCAGGGGGCCTCGAGCGCGCGTTCCACCTCGACCTTCGAAACCCCGAGCCGGGCCGCGAGGCCGACGAGGTGGCGGGCGGCGTCGCGCACGGCGCGGCGCGCCACGGCGCGGTCGCGCTCGGCGCCCGGAAGGAAGAGAGAAGCGCCGAGGAAGGGCCCGGTCGTGTCGAAGAGGCGCTCGGCCTCCTCGGCGGCCTCGTCGGGCGTGAAGCCCGCACGAGCGAGGACGCGCTCGAGGATGGAGTGACAGACGCTTCCGAGGAGGAGCGCGCCGTCCGGGAGGGTTCCCGAGCGGCCCGGCCAGAGCCCGCCGGCGTACGTGAGCGCGTGGAGGAGAGAGCAGCCGATGAGCTTCTCGAGCGAGGACGGGGACTCGACCTCGCGCAGGGGGACGGCGGGCCCGTTCCAGTCGACGCGGGGCTCGGGGATAGGCCGAAGCGCGCGGACGGAGCTCACGGGTGTGCGCGGGCCGAACGGCGCCGGGCGCTCGAGAAGGCCCGGTCGCGCCCCGGGTGCGAGGGAGGCGGTGATCTCGTCCCAGAGGGAGTGCGGGTGCAGCTCGTCGCCGGCGGCGTCGCGGTGGGGCGCGACGAGGAGGAGGGATTCGCCGGCGTAGAGGAGCGGTCGTCGCCAGCGAAGCGCGCGGCGGACGGACTCGACGCCGGAGGCCTCGATCTCGATGCCGACAGCCGCAAGCGCCGCTCTCTCGGCCGGCGTGGCGGGAAAGCTCCCCGAGCCCGAGGTATCTGCCCGCTGGAAGTTCCACCAGACGATCCGTCGCGCGGGACCGCCGATGCCGCCGGGCAGGCCGACGACGCCGAGACCCGCCTCGCGGGGGAAGGGGGAAGACGCCGGGAGCGCGGTGGAGGCCTCTGTGACGACGCGTCCGAGCCAGGCCTCGGTCAGCTCGGTGAGGCCGCTACGGTCGAGGATGTCGGCGGTTTCAAGGCAGAAGGAGAGCGCACGCTCGAAGGGCGCAGGGTCGTCGTCCCGTTCGATGCGGCCGCGAAGCCAGCGCTCGAGGACGGCGAGGCGCCGCCGCGCCTCCTCCGCCGGGTACGAATCAGGGTCGCGGAACGCCCCGGGACGGAAGAGCTGCTCGAGGCGGTCGGAGAGGGCCTTCCGTCGGCTTTCGTCCTCGATGTGATCGAGGGCGCGTTCGAGGGCGGCCGTCCACTTCGGGCTGCCGACGGCGGGTTGGTCGTGAAGCGCGTCCGCGAGGGCGCCGGCGACGCTCTTCGGCACGGGGCCAATGGGGAGAAGGAGGAGGTCGAGCGCCTGCTGCGGGTCCGCCGGGTCGAGGCCGAGGGCCAGGGTGAGCGGCACGACGGGGAGAAGGGCGTCGTCGGCGACGGTCGCGGCAGCCCCGGTCGTTGGAAGACCGTGGCGCCGAAGAGCCGCGTCGAGGACGGGCTCGGGGGAGATGACGACGGTGCCGTCGAGCGAGTCCTGCGCCGCGAGCCAGGCCGCGACGGACTCCGCGGCCTCGAGAGGGCCGGCGGGACGGACGAGCTGGAGCGAGCCGTCGCCCGCGGGGACGAAGTCGGGCCCTCGCGCTGCCGAGAGGTCGCCCGAGGCAGGCACGGGAACGAGAGGCGTCGCCGTGATTCGCGCGCCCTGGCGCGCGAGCGCGCCGCAGAGGTACCGCCAGGCCGGCGGGAAGGAGGCCGGCGCCGCGGGGAGCCGCAG
>JAGOBQ010000184.1 GCA_017999215.1 Thermoanaerobaculia bacterium | reverse complement strand
GCGTTAGCAGAGTGGTCTGGCGGGAGGGCGAGCGGGACGAGCGTCTTGGGCGCGTAGCGGAGGAGGAGCCAGAGGCCGTTCGCGGCCCGGAGCGGCGCGGCGAGGGTGACGAGCGGGTTGTCGAGCTCGAAGAACGCGCTTCCCTTCGCCACGAGGCCGCTCCCGACGAAGAGAGCCCGAAAGGCGACGAAGACGGCGAGCGGGGCCAGGAGCCCGGCTGCGGGAAGAGCCTTCCTTCGGAGCCTCGCGGCGAGCGGCTCGTCCGCCCCGCGCCGGAGGAGCTCCCCGAGCAGGACGACGCCCGGCAGGACGACGGCGTGCTCCTTCGTGAAGAGGGCGACGAGGAAGGCCGCGACGGCGCCGGCGTACGCGACGGCCCGCAGGCTCGGGCCCTCCGTCGCCCGGAGGAAGAGGAGCGCGGAGAGGAAGACGAGGAGCGCGACGAGGAGCTCGGCGCGCCCGACGATTCCGGTCACGGCCTCGGCGTGGATCGGCACGACCGCGAACAGGGCCGCGGCGGCGAGCGACGGCGGGCGGGGCATCCCGAGCGCGAGGAGCCACGCGGCGAGGAGGAGCGTCGTCGCCGCGTGGAGGAGGACGTTCACCAGGTGGAACGGGAACGGGTCGGTCCCGGTCGTCCAGCGCTGGACGGCGTAGGTCAGGAGGATTACGGGCCGGTAGTTCTTGGCCGTCGCGAGGGGACCACCGAAGTAGTGCGTCGTGAAGATCTCGCCGACCTTCTCCGGCCCGTCGAGGCGCGGGTTGTCGCGCACGATGGCGACGTCGTCGAACGTGAAGCCGGCCGCCAGGCCATTGAGGAATGGGAGGACGGCGAGGAGCGCGAGAGCGGCCGCCGCCGCCGCGCCGAGGCGCGCGCGCTCGCCGGCGGGACGGTCGAGGGGCGTCGCGAGGGGGCGCATCCAGGATCGCGGAGTCTAGTCCCGGATCTCGAGCCGCTTCATCTCGTAGAGGAGGGACTGGCGGGAGAGGCCGAGGAGCGCGGCGGCCCGCGTCCGGTTCCCTCCCGCTTCGGCGAGCACCTCGAGGATCACCCGTCTCTTCGCCTGGTCCACGGCCGTCCGGTAACGGCCCCCAGGCTCCACGACCGTCCCGGGCACGGCGCGGAGCGCGGGCGGAAGATGGCTCCTCTCGATCCGCTCGCCCTCTCCGGCGAGCGCCCGGGCCGACTCGACGGCCGAGAGGAGCTCCCGGACGTTCCCCGGCCAGCGCCACGAGAGGAACGCTGCACGCGCTTCCGGCGAGAGGGGCGTCCCGTCGAGCGCCGCTTCGAGGAGGGCGCGGAGGTCGCGAGGCCTTTCTCGAAGCGGCCCGAGAGTCAGCGAAAGCTGCGCGATCCGGTAGAGGAGGTCCTCCCGGAAGCGCCCCTCGGTGCAGAGGCGGGCGAGGTCGCGGTGCGTCGCCGTGACGAGGCGCAGGTCGACGGGGCGCGTCCGGGTCTCGCCGAGCCTACGGACCTCCCTCTCCTGCAGGACGCGCAGCAGCTTCGCCTGGATTCGCGGAGAGAGATCGCCGATCTCGTCGAGGAAGAGGGTCCCGCCCGACGACGCCTCCAGGACGCCCGCGCGGTCGCGCTCGGCCCCGGTGTAGGCGCCGCGAGCCGCCCCGAACAGCTCGGCCTCCGCGAGCGACTCCACGAGGGCGGCGACGTTCACCGCGACGAACGCCCCCGGGCGGCCCGAGGCACGGTGGATCTCCCGCGCGACGACCTCCTTCCCCGTTCCGCTCTCTCCCAGGACGAGGACGGAGAGACGGGTCGTCGCGACCTTCCGGACCGTCTCGAAGAGCTCGCGGGTCGAGGCGTCCTCCGCCACGAGGAGCGGCCCTCCGCCGCGGCTCGTCCTCTCGTCGCGGCGCCCGGGGCGCTCGGCTCCGGCGGCGAGGCGCGAAGCGGCCCGCTCCAGCCCCGCCCGGCGCGCGGCCCGCTCCCCGAGGTCGCGGAGCGCGGCGCCTTCGGGACCGGCGAACGAACCCGGGAACCGGCCCCGCCACTCGAGGAGACGGGTCGCGACCGCGAGCGGACCGTCGGGCGACTCGAGCCGCGCCGCGAGGACGCGCCAGGCGGCCGCCGGAGGAGGCAGGCCGCGTCCGAGCCTCTCCTCGGCGTCGAGGAGCGTCGCCTCGTCCCCGTCCAGCCCCGCGGGAGGTCTCCCGAGCCGGCCGAGGTCCCGGAGCGCCGACGCGACGAGGCGGCGCCGGAGGGGTTCGACGCCGCTCCGCGCGTCCGGGTGGGGAGCGGCCTCCTCCAGCCGCGCCAGCGCCTCGGCCGCGGAGTCCGCGGCGAGGAGCCGGGCCCCCTCGAGGACGAGGACCTCCCGTCGGGCCGGGTGCTCCGGCCGCTGCCGGAGCGCCGCCACGGCCTCGGCGAAGGCCTCGGCTCCTTCGGCGTCGTCTCCGTCCGCGAGCGCGAGGCGCTGCCGGAGCGGGATCGAGAAGAGGAGCTGGTGACCACGCCCCGGCAGCCGGTCGTGCGCGAAGACGACCTCGAGGTCCCGGTACGCCGAGGCCGCGTCGCTCCTCCCGAGCGCGAGGGCGGCGCGCTGCCCGAGCGCGGAGAGGTAGCGCTCCCTCTCGCCGAGCGCCGAGAAGAGCGAGAGCGCCTCCTCGAGCGCCCGTTCGGCGTCCGCGTGCGCCCCTTCCGCCGCCGCCGCGACCGAGAGGTCGAAGAGGGCGTCGGCCCTCCGCGACGGCTCGCGCGCCTCCTCGAGAGCCGCCCGAAAGAAGGCGCGCGCCTCGCGGGGCCGGCCGAGTCCGAGGGCGAGGTACCCGGCCGTGAACCGAGCGTCGAGGAGGCCGGGCTCGTCCGAAGGACCGTCGAGGGCCTCGGCTGCGGCCAGCAGCTCCGCCCCGGCCCGGTCGAGCTCCTGCCGCCTCTCGTGGAGCTCGGCCCGGAGAAGGCACCCTCTCACCCCTCCCGCGACGACTCCGATCGCCTGAAGGAGCCGGTCGGCCTCCGCCTCCCGCCGAAGGTCCAGGAGGAGGGACGCGCGAGCGAGCCTCTCCTCCGTGTCGCCGTCGCCGCGGACGAGCTTCAACGCCGTATCGGCCTGCCCCATCCTGGCGAGGAGCCGCGCCGCGGAGACGCGCCGGAGGAGAGTCTCGGACGCCACCTCGCGAGGGTCGATCCGCTCCGCGGCCCTCCGCGCCTCTTCCATCTTCCCCGCCGTGGCGTAGGCCTCCAGGGCGAGGAACGGCGCCCCGAGGTCCGGATCGGAGGCCGGAGCCCTCGAGAGGAGCGAGAGCACCTCCTCCGCAGCCCCTTCCCGCGCCGCCGCGAGGAAGCGAAGACGTGCTTCGGCGACGACCTCGCTCCGTTCTCCGAACGCCGCGAGCCGGGCCTGAAGCAGCCTCCCCTCGTCACGACGAACGGTCTCGAGCCTCGCGATCCCCGCTTCCTTCTCCGCGGAACGGAGGGAACCGGCGAGACGGCGGCGCTGGACCGCGTCGACGAACCGGTAGAGACCGTTCGCCGTCCGCGCGAGCGCTCCCTCGTCGACCGCTTCGTCGAGGACCTCGGCGACGCGCGCCAACCCGATTCCGGAGACGGCCGCCGCGTCTTCGGTCGAGAAGCCGTCCGCGAGGAGCGCGCTTCCCTTCAGGACGATCTCCGCCTCGGGATGCGACGCGCGGCCCGAGACGGAGCGGCCCGACGCGGGGGCGAGGAAGGCGCGCGCCTTCCGCCGCGCCGCGCCGAGGAGGCGCCCCGCGTCGCCGGCGGCCTCTTCGGCGAGCTCCGCCCAGAGACGGACCGCGGCCGAGGGCGACGCGTACGGCAGGTGGACGAGCCCGGCCACCTCCTCCCGGCCGAGCCGGGGAGCGACGAGGCTCGCCTTCTGCCAGGGGGGAGGCGCATCCGACCGCGTCTCGATCCGCACGACGCCCGGCAGGGCCCGCGGGATCGCGTTCCACGCTCCGACGGCGCCCGCTCCCCACGTGTCGAGCCTGCGGGCGAGAAGGACGAGGGGCGGACCCTCGACCGACGCGACCGGCTCCCCGCGGGCGAGCGACCGCAGAGCGTCGGCGCGCGGGTCGGGCCCGAGGCCGTCCGCGAGCGCGAGGAGCGGCGCCCCCTCCTCGATCGAGCCCGGCGGACCGGTCTCCGAAAAGGCCACCTCGCCCGGCGCCCGGCGGGCCGCGCCCCGCGCGACCCAGTCGGCCGCGGGCCCGGTCGCGACGAGCCGCTCGCCGGAGTCGCCGTCGAGCTCTCGCGGCGCGACGAGGCCCAGGAGATCGAGGGCGACCTTCCCCGACCCGCCGCACGAGCGGGCGAGGTCGAGGAGGAGCGCATCCGAGGGGCGCGCGCTCGCGTCGGACCGGAGGACTGCGGCGACAACCTCGGCCGTCCGGGCCGGAAGGCCGTCCGCGAGCGCCTCCGAGAGCGACTGCCTTGCGTCGCCCCGGCGGTCGAAACGCGGCTCGCGCCCGGCGAGGCGCAGGGCGACGACGCCGAGCACCGCCGGGGCCGACGCGGCCCGCCACGCCGGAGCGGGCGGAGAGAGCAGCCACGGGACGTCGCGCGTCGACGGCTTCGCGCCGACCGCGAGCGCGCCGTCCGCAGAGAGGCCGAGTCCGTGGGCCGCGAGGAACGAGAGGAGGCCGGCGAGGCGAACGAGGAAGGCGGAGTGCTCGGCGTCCGAGAGGTTCGAGGGAAGGGGACGCGGCGCCGGCACCGGGCCCGTGACGAAGGCGCCGGCCACGGTGCGCCCCCACGCGAGCTCCGGGAGCGAGGAGTGAACGAGCCGCGCCACCTCGGCAGCCCCCGCGGCGACGTCCGCCGCCGGGACCTCCCATTCCGGCGGCCGCGCCGCTCCTCTCTCCGCGCGCCCTCTGCCTCGCACTCCTCCTCCGGACGAACGCGGAATCTTCGCATGGTCCGCCGTGCCCGACGGACGCGCGCGGCGCCTTCAGCAGGTCGAGACGAGCGAGCTCCAGTCGCTCCAGAAGGCGGGATACGACTTCGAGACGACGCCCGGATCGTCGAGCGTCGATCCCTCCGGCAGCGCGAGCGCGAGAACGGCCGCGGCCATCGCGACACGGTGGTCGCCCCACGCGCGGAAGTCGGCCCGGACCGGCTGCCCCGCAAGGCCGTCGACGAGCAACGACTCCTCGCCGGATTCCGCCTCGACACGAGCCTCTGCGCCGGCCCGAACGAGGAGGTCCTCGGCGGCCGCCAGCCGATCCGACTCCTTCTCCCGCAGCCGCGCGACGCCCCGGAGGCGCGAGGCTCCCCTTGCGAACGCGACGAGCGCCGCGAGCGGAAGCGCGGCGTCGGGCGCCGGGTCGACGTCGGCTTCCACGCCTCGTCGCGCCGAGCCTTCGACGACGAGGACGGCCTCTTCGCCCGTCCCCTCCCAGCGGAGCGTCCCGCCGGCGTCGGCCGCCCAGCGCCGAAAGACGGCGTCGGGCTGCGCCGAGGCCGGGTCGAGCCCTTCGATCTCCACCCGGCCGCGCGAGACGAGCGCCCCGGCGATCGGGAAGCAGGCGGCCGAGTCGTCCGCCGGGACCGCGTACCGCGCGGGCGTGGGACGACCCTCGGGCGCGAACACGGCGAGGACCTGCCGGGTCAGCTCGACGTAGGCCCCCGAGGCGGCCCGCCCCGCCGACCTCACGTCGAGCCCGCCCGCGACCGCCGGCGAGGCGAGAAGGAGCGCGGAAACGAACTGCGAAGAGACGTCCGACCGGATCGACAGAGTTCCCGTCCCGAGCGTCCCGCCCTCGACACGCAGAGGGAGGAAACCCTCGCGACCGAGCGGCTCGATCCGGGCACCGAGAGAGGCCAGCGCCTCCACGAGCGGCTGCATCGGCCTCTCCCTCATCCGTGGACTCCCGTCGAGGACGAACCGTCCGGGGAGCGCCGCCAGCAGCGCGAGAAGGAACCGCGCCGGCGTGCCGGCCGGGCCGACATCGATCGTCCGCTCGCCGCCGGGCGCCCCGGTGAGCGGACCCTCGACGATCCAGCTCCGGGCTCCACGCCGAACCGTCGCACCGAGCGCCCCGAGCGCCGCCGCGAGGACCCGCGTGTCGTCGCAGTCGAGAGGGTCGACCAGCTCGCTCCGCCCGGGAGCGAGCGCGGCGGCGACGAGGGCCCGGTTCGTGAGGCTCTTCGAGCCGGGGATCCGGACGCGTCCCGAGAGCCTTCCGGAGGCGAGCCTCATCAGGTCAGGGGCGCTCGCCGGACGGCGCGATCGGCGCTCGGCTCCGTCACGATCCGCAGCGTGCCCTCCGCTCCGATCTCCGCGTGCCGGCGCTCCTCGAGCCAGGCCGGCAGGACCCGCGTGACGCTTCCGGCTCTCTCGTAGTGCTGCTCGACGTGGAAGTGCCCGACGAGCAGCTCGTCGTATCCGGCGGCCCGCGCCCGCTCTCCCTCGCGGACGAGCTCGGCGCCAGGGAGGACCCGCTTGTGGCGGAAGTTCGTCGTGTAGAGGCGGGCCTCCGTCCTCCGCACGATCTCCCGGGCGAGCGGCCCGGGTATCAGAGCGAGGGCGCCGCGCGAGACGGGGTTCTTCGACACGACTCGCCAGAACCGGTACGGGAGGTCGCGCGTGTTGACCCTGTCGCCGTGGACGAAGGCGTACCGGCGTCCGCCGACCTCGACCCCGTCGGTGTCGCCGTAGGCGGAGAAGGCCCTCGCCCAGCGCGTCCCGCGGAGGAAGAAGTCCCGATTCCCCTCGACGTACCGGAGCTCCACTCCCTCCGCGGCGAGGTCGTCCCACGCGTCGAGGACCTTGCGGATGAGCGGCGTCTCGAGCTTCGCGCTTCCGATGAAATAGTGGAAGATGTCGCCGAGAAGGACGACCGTCCGGAACCCCCGGGCGACCCCGTCTTCCAGCGCGAGGAGGAAATCCCGCGCATCTCCCTCCGCCTGGCCGAGATGGGCGTCGGCGAAGACGAGGACACCACCCTCCGCGACCTCTCTCGGCTCCGGATACGGGACCACGATGGGATTCTAGCGGCCCCGGACACTTCCTCCCGACCCGCGTGTTGACGCGCCTCACGTCCCGGTTCGGCCCCGGGTGATAGGTTCCCGGCTCAGACATGAAGCCCGCTCGCGCCTTGGGTGCGCTCTTCGCGGCCGTGGCCCTCGCTTCGGCCTCCCTCCCGGCTACGGCCGGGACGGCGAAGCTCCACGTCGGTGAGGGGGTCTCGGATCGGATCGCGACCGAGGGACGGGTCCGCGTCCTCGTGGCACGCGAGGCGCCGCCCGGCTCGCCCGTCCCGGAGGGTCTCGAGGTCCTCCGATCGCTCGACGGCGGCCGGATCCTCGCCGGCTGGCTGAATGCGTCCGGGCTCGAGAGGCTCGGTCGGGAGCCCGCCGCGCGGGCCGTCGTCCTCGACCGCGTCGTCCGCCCCGCGGGACAGGTCGGAACGGCCCAGATCGGCGCCGACCGGCTGCTCTCGGCCGGACTGACCGGAACCGGGCGCGCCCTCGGCATCGTCGATACCGGAATCGACCACTTCCATCCGGACTTCAGCGCGGCATCAGGCGCTCCGGGGCGCATCCTCGCCGGTTGGAACTTCGCCGACGGCAACGACCGGACCCAGGACTGTAACGGGCACGGCACCGCCGTCGCCGGCGTCGCCGCGGGACATCAGGGGATCGCCCCCGGGGCCTCCATCGTCCCCCTGAGAGTCTTCGGCAACCGCGACGGCTGCTCCGCCGCGCTCGCCTCGGACGTCCTCGCGGCCGTCGACTGGGCGCTCGAGCGCCGCGAGCCCCTCGGCCTCGAGGTCCTCAACCTGAGCCTCGCCGACGAACGCGTCCGGCCCGGATTCTGCGACGCCGAGGACCCCGTTTCGGCCGACCTCTTCGCTCGGGCGCGCGCCGACGGC
>JAGOBQ010000183.1 GCA_017999215.1 Thermoanaerobaculia bacterium | reverse complement strand
GCGATGCGTCGCCCGGCTGGGGGCGGGTCCGGCGGCCCTGGGGCCGCGCGCGCGCCGGCGGGCCCGCTTCCTGGCGGTCGACGGCTTCGCGGCCCTCTTCGCGACCGCGGCGCTCCTGCCGGCCGTGCGCATCGCCGGGCCGGGGGAGCGCGCGGAGCGCCCGCCCTGGGGAGACGCGGCGATCTTCGGCCTGCTGGCGGCGATGTCGGTCGCCTCGCGCCTCAACCTGGCGCCGATCGTCCTCCTCCTTCCGGCGGCGCTCCTGGTCCGGGGCCGGGGCGAGAAGCTCCTTCCCCTGCTTCGACGCGCGGCCGGCCCGGCCCTCCTCGGGGCCGTCGTCTTCCTCGCGACGTTCCGCGTCACGCACCCGATGTCGTTTCGCGCGCCGCACGGCGAGACGACCGTCTGGACGGCCACCCTGAATCCCGACTGGCTCCGGAACGTCGAGCTCGCGCGCTCCGAGTCGGCGCTCGAGACGTCCGCCCCTCCCGCCGAGCAGTGGACCGGGCGGACGCGCGTCCTCTTCCCGGCGCGAAACACGTTCCTCTGGGGGCTGGGCCTGCCGGGCGGACCGCTCGCGCTCGCCGGCCTCGTCCTCGTCGGTGCGGCGCTGCGCGCGGGGCGCCGGCGGCCTCCCGGCGCGCTCCTCCTCCTCGCGGCCTGGACGGCGGGCTTCTTCCTGTTCATGGCCGTACGGCCCGTCTCGTCGGTCCGCTACTTCCTGCCGCTCTATCCGCTCTTCGCGCTCTTCGGCGCCCTCGCCCTCGGCCGCCTCGCGCCTCCGGGGGCCGGCGCGGCGCGGCGGGCGACGGCCGGCGGGCTCCTCCTCCTCGGCCTCGCGTGGGCGTGGGGCTTCTCGGGAGCCTGGCGGGCTCCGAACACGCGGATCGCCGCGTCGCGAGCGATCTACGCCGCGTTCCCCGCGGCGACGAACCTCCTCCTCGACGAGGGGTCCGGCCCGAGACGCGTCCCGCTCCGGACGGAGCGGAGCAGCGTGCTCGCCGCCGCGCCGAGAGTGGAAGGCCTCCCGGCGGGAACGCAGGGCGAGCTCCGGGGCGTCACGTTCGCACACGCCTCCGGAGAGGCCGGGAGCCCGCTGCGCGTCGTCGTTCGGGAGACGGCGGGGGGACCCGAGCTCGCCTCCGGGACGCACCTCCTGCCCGACGAGCCGGGGCATCCGCTCGGCGAGGCCGCCTTCGTTCCCCTCGGGCCGGTCCGGCTCTCGCCGGAGCGGAGTTACGAGATCGCGCTCTCGGCTCCCGAAGGTCCGGTGGCCCTTTCGTCCTCCGTCCTCCTCGGCGAGACGTGGGACGAGGTCCTCCCGTGCGCGGTCGACGGTCTCGACGGCGGCCTCTACGACGTCCGCCTCCTTCCCGTTCGCGGACCCGACCACGCGGGGAAGCGGGAAGCGATCCTCGAAGCCCTCGCCGAGGCCGACGGCGTCGTTCTCTCCAGCCCCCGGTCCCTCTGGGTCGTCCCCCTCCTTCCGTCGAACCACCCGTTCACGCTCGCCTGGTATCGCGCCCTCTTCGACGGGAGCCTCGGCTTCGCGCCCCTGCCGTCGAGTCCGTTCCAGTCGCCGCTCGCCCTCGGCCCGCTGCGCCTCTCCGACGCGGCGGGGACGGCGGCATGGGCGCGGCCTCCCGAGCTCCCGCCGGGAGGAGGCACGGCGCTCGCGGCCGAGGAGGCGTTCTGGGTCTACGACCGGGCGCCCGTCTGGATCTTCGGGCGCAAAGCGTCTCTCTCTCGCGCCGAGCTCGAGGCCCGCCTCCCCGCGACGCTCCTCGACGACGTCGTCGCGCAGACGCCGCTCCAGGCCTCGGCGGCGCCCGGAGGGCTCGCCCTTTCCCCGGAGCGGCTCGCGCGCGAGGAGGCGGGCGTCGGGCGCGGGGCGCCCCCCGACCCCCGCGCGCCCGCGAACCGACGCCCCGCGCTGGCCGTCGTGGCGTGGAGCCTCCTCCTCGCCCTCCTCGCGGCGGCCGCCCTTCCGTTCGCGCTGGAGGCGTTCGGTCGGCATCCCGCGGTGGCGTTCGCCGCGGCGCGTCTCCTTGGCCTCCTCGCGGTCGGCTGGCTCGCCTTCCTTCTCGCTGCGCTCCGGATCGTCCCGTTCGGCCGGACCAGCCTGCCCCTCGCGCTCGCGGTCCTCGTCGCCGGAGGCGCGGTGGCGGCCTGGCGGAGGCGCGCCGCGCTCGGAGAGGTGCTGCGGCGCGAGCGGCGGACGCTCCTCGCGGCCGAGGCGGTCTTCCAGGTCCTTTTCGCGCTCGGGCTCTTCCTGCGGTGGGGAAATCCCGACCTCTGGCACCCGTCGCTCGGCGGCGAGAAGCCGATGGCGTTCGCGTTCCTGAACGCGTTCCTCCGGACCGCGGACCTTCCCGCGCAGCATCCGTGGTTCGCGGGAGGAACGCTCAACTACTACGATTTCGGCTACCTCCTCGCGGCCGTCCCGGCACGCCTCCTCGGCCTCCTCCCGGGCCTCGCCTACAACCTCGCGGTCCCGACCTTCTTCGCCCTCGCCGGAGCGGGCGCGTTCGCCCTCGGCGCCTCGCTCGTCCGAAGCGCCGCGGCGCGGGGGGAGGAGAGGCCGGCCGGCGCGCCCCTCCTCGCCGGCCTCGCCTCCGCCGCGCTCCTCGTCCTCCTCGGGAACCTGGGGCAGCTGCGCCTCCTGCTTCGTGCCTTTGCCGCGCTGGGCGGAAGCCCGGCCGGCGCCGTCGCCCCGGTCGCGGTCGCGACCGGGGCGATGCGGGCGCTCGCGGGCGCTCCGCTCCCGATCCGGGGGGAGGAGTGGTACTGGAACGCGACGCGCCTCCTGCCGGCCGTCGCCGGCTCCGGCAACGAGATCACCGAGTTCCCCTTCTTCACGTACCTGTTCGGCGACCTCCACGCGCACGCCATGGCGCTGCCGGTCGGCCTCCTCCTCCTTGCGTTCGCGCTCTCGCTCGCGGACGCGTCTCCGGCGTCGCGACTCGGGCGGGTCGCGCTCTTCGCGGTCGGCGCGCTCGCCCTCGGCGCGCTCCGCGCCACGAACCCGTGGGACGTCCCCCTCCTGACGCTCCTGGCCGTCGCCGCGGGCGCGTTCGGAGGAGCGCGGCGCGCGAAGCCGGGGCGCCGCCTGCGGGCCGCGCTCGTCTGGGGGCTCGGCCCGCTCGCGCTCTCGGCCCTCCTCTTCCGGCCCTTCGACGCGTCCTACGTCGCTCCCTATACGAACGTCGTCCGGAACGCCGGTGCGACGACTCCGCTCGCGGCGTGGCTCTGGCTCTGGGGGCTCCCGGCGTTTCTCCTTTCGAGCCTCGCGGCCCTCGAGCTCGCCCGGCGGCATTCCGCGGCGTCGGCGGGGTTCGAGGGGCGGTGGCGGCTCGGTGGCTTTGCCCTCGTCCTCCTCGCCCTCCTGGCCGGTCTCGCGGTGAGGCTCCCTTCGGCCCCGGTGGTTCTCCCGCTCGCGGCGGCGGCGACCGCGCTCGCCCTCGCGCCAGGGTGCGGCGCCGGCCCGGAGCGGCGCGCCGTCCTCCTTCTCGGCGCCGGGGCGTTCCTCGTGACGCTCGCCGTCGACGTTCTCTCCGTCGGCGGCGACCGGATGAACACCGTCTTCAAGCTCTCCTTCCAGGCCTGGGCCCTGCTGGCCGTGGCGTCGGGACCGGCCTTCGCCTGGGTCGTCGGGGCCCTCCGGGACGGCGTGCGAACGCGGCCGGGCCCGTGGCCGGCGACGGCGGCGCTCCTCCTCGGCGCGGCGGCGCTCTACCCGCTCACCGCGACGCCGGCGCGCTTCGCCGAGCGCTTCCCTCGCGTCGCGCCGGGAGAAGCGTGCCGGGCGTTCGCGGACGCTCCGGCCCCGCCGGGCGCGCTCGGCGCCGGCGCGGCCGGCCGTCCGCACGGCCTCGACGGCACGGCGTTCCTCGCCGATTCCGCGCTCTGCGTCGAGGGGCGGCTCGTCCCTCTCCGATACGACGGGGAAGGGTTCGCCTGGCTCCGCGCGAACGAGCGCGGCTCGCCGGCGATCCTCGAGGCGGTCCTTCCGGAGTACCGCTGGGGCTCGCGGTTCAGCGTCCACACCGGGCTCCCTGCGGTCGTCGGGTGGAGCTGGCACGTTCGCCAGCACCGCGCGGCGGTTCCGGGCTCCGTCGTCGAGAAGCGGATCGCGGAGGTCGACGCCTTCTACCGCTCGCGTCTCGCCGCTCCCGGAGAGGCGGCGGGCGAGGGGAGGATGACGGTCGAGGAGCTGCGCCGATTCCTCGCGCGCCACCGCGTCCGGTGGGTCGTCGACGGCCTGCTGGAGCGGGCGGTCTACGGCGAGGAGGGGCTCGAGAAGCTCGGCGAGCTCGAGCGTTTCGGCCTCCTCGAGAGGGCGTACTCGAACCCCGGGCTCACCCTCTGGCGGGTGCTCCCGGACGCGACGGCGCGCTGACGGCGCCGGAGGCGGGCGCGGATCGCTCTGCCGGCGCTTCCACGACGACGAATCCTCCCTCCGGCCCCGGCGCGGGCACGGAACGGACCCGCGCCGAGGGGAAGAGTCCGCGCAGCTCGGCGAGGCCCTCCGCGTCGCGGGGCGAGACGAGGAAGAGGAGCGGATCGCCGCGCACGAAATCGGGCCGTCGCCCGTCGGTGCCGGCGCGAGCGGCGGCGAGGGCTTGCGCGAGCGGCCGCTCTCCGGGGTGAAGCCCGGGGCTCCGGCCGGGCCGGCCCGCCTCCATCGCCACGGCCCGGTCGTCGACGCCGTGGGGGACGCCGACGACGAAGACGTTCCCGAAGCTCCTCCCCGCGGCCGTGAAGGCGGCCGCCTCTGCGCCGAGCGCGCGATGGGGGAGCGCTCGCCCGGCGTAGGCCGCCTTCCACTCGAGAAGGCGGGTGCGCGCCCCGAAGGCGGAGGCGGCGACGAGGGCTCCGCCGAGGAGGATGCCCGCCCACCGGCGCCGGCGGTCGACGGACTCCCCGAGGCGGCCGAGCGCCACACCGGAGAGGAGGAGCGCCGGGGCGAGCGCGCCGCTCGCCCGCGTCGCGCTCGGGTTCTCGTCCGGGAACGCGGCGGCGGCGGCGGACGGGAGGAGGAGGACGAGGAGAGCCGCGGGCACGAGGAGCGCGGCGCGGTCGCGGCGGCGGAAGGCGTCGGCCCCGGCGAGGCCCAGCCCGAGGAGGAGGAGCGCGCCGGAGGCCGGATCGAGGAGCGGCCGCCCCGGTGCCGCCTGGAACCACGACCGGTCCCCGGCAACGTGCAGCGCACCGAGCGCGGGGAGGACGCCCCGGGCGAGGTCGGGAAGGCGACGGCGGAGCGCGGCGAGCGGGTCGCCCGACGGGGCGTCGCCGAGGACGCGCGTTCGCGCCCGGGCCCAGAAGTCGGCGGGGAACTCGACGGCGTAGCGGGCGAGAGGGGCCGCCCCCGCCGCGGCGACGAACGCGCACGCGGCGAGGTTGCGGAGGGTGCGCGGGCGGGCGTCGCGGCTCCCGAGCGCCGCCAGCGGGGCCGCGGCGGCGACGACGAGCAGGAGGAACCGCGCGGACTGGTAGGTGTGGAGCGAGAGCCCGAGGACGAGGCCCGAGAGGAGCCAGTCGCGCCGCCGCCCCTCGCGCACCGCGCGGAGAAGGAGGATGAGGAGCAGGAGCGTCGCCGCCGGGAGGAGGACGATCCGCAGGCCGAGGCGGGAGAGGACGAGGTGCCACCCGGAGACGGCGCCGAACGCCGCGGCCCAGAGCCCGGCGGAATCGGCCGCCGCCGGGGCGCGAAGGCGCGCCATCTCGCGCCCGGCCAGGAAGAGGAGCGGGACGGTGAGCGTCCCCTCGAGCGCCGTCAGGAGCGTCAGAGAGTGCAGGTCGAGGCCGACGCCCGGCAGGAGCGCGAGGAGGGCGAGGAGATACATCTGGGCCGGCTCCCGTCCGCCGTTCGTCGGGCAGAAGACGGGGCGGGCGCCTTCGGCGATCCGGACCGCGTCGAGGACCTTCTCGACGTGGTCGCTCGTCGGCTCGGGAGGCAGGAAATCGAGCGCCCCGAGCCGGAGCGCCGCGGCCCCCAGCGTGACGAGGACGAGCGCGACGAGCGTCGCCCGGGACGGGCCCGGCCGTCTCGCGGGGGGCTCCTCGTCCGGGTCGCCGAGCCCCCGCATCAGCGCGAAGAGCGCGGCGGCTCCGGCGAAGGCGCCCCAGGCCGTATAGCGGTTCCCGGCGGTCCCGGCGACGGCGAGCGCGACGAGGACGAGCCCCGACGCGACCCACTGGGGCCGGCCGAAGAGCGCGGGCGGGCGTCCCTCGGTCCGCGCGGGGAGGGGCGCCTCCTCGCGCCCCTCCTCTCGCGCGGAGGGCCCGATCAACGGAGCCGCTTCGCCGGCATCTCGCGGCCACCCTGGCGGAGGACGAGGCCCGTCACCTTTCCGTCGCTCCCCTTCACGAACGTGATCCGCGCGTCGACGACCTTCGGGAAGAACTCCGTCTCCGAGGCGGGGAAGACCTCGAACTCCTCCTGCCCCGTCGCGCGCGTGAGGAGGCGGCTCCCCTCCCGCCGGACGGTGAGGATGAAGCCGGGCGCGAGCTCGTACTCCCCGGCGTAGAGGTCGTAGAGCGCCGGGTCGACCTTCGCCTCCGTCGGGGCCGCGGGGACGTCACCCTCGCGGACGCCCTTCTCCGCCTCGTCGGCCCCTTCGGGGTAGAAGAGGGCCTCCTTCGCCTTCCCGTCAGGACCGGCGACGAACGAGATCCGGGTGAGGGAGCGGTCGAAGAAGAACTCGCTCTCCGAGAGCGGCTTCACCTCGAGGCGCGGCCCGCCCGAGCGCTGGGAGAAGAGCTTCCCTCCGTCGACCGTGATCGTCCGCGTCGTCTGCGGGTCGAAGCGGTAGACGCCGACCCAGCGCTCGAGGAGCTTCGGGTCGACCGGGACGGGGACGCGCGCGGGGAACGGCTTCCCGATGAGGAGCGCGGCGATCTCCTTCCCGAGCGTCCCCGGGTCGGCCGCGGGGCCGTCGCTGTTCGCGAGGACGGCGACGTAGACCTTCTCGTCCGGGAGCCTCACGGCGTACGTCGAGAAGCCGAAGATGCCGCCGCCGTGCTCGATCGAGCGGGCGCCGCGGAGCGTCGAGACGCCGAAGCCGTAGCCGTAGCGCGTCGGCTTTCCGTCGCGCGTGACGGCCGGGGTCCACGCCTTCTCGAGCGACGCCTTCTTCACGAGCCTCTCCGTGTAGAGGGCGGCGTCCCAGAGGGCGAGGTCGTCGACGGTGGAGACGAGCGCGCCGGCCGCGTGGGGCTGCGTCATGCTGAGGAAGCGGGCGTTCGCGACCGTCTCGCCGTCGCGCGTGTAGCCGGCGGCCCTCTTCGCGAGGATCGGGCCCTCGTCGCCGACCCGCGTCGACTTCATCCCGAGAGGACGGAAGATCCGCTCCGCGAGGAGCTCCCCGTACGGCTTGCCCGAGACTTTCTCGAGGATCGCGCCGAGGAGGACGTAGCCGGAGTTGTTGTACCGCCACTCCGCCCCCGGGGCGAAGTCCATCGGCTCCTTCGAGAAGACCTCGACGAGCTCCGCGGTCGTCAGGTCGGCCCGGACCTTCGGTCCGGTCATGTATCCCGGGAGGCCGGTGTAGCTCCGGATTCCCGACGTGTGCGTCAGCAGGTGCTCGACGGTGATCACGTGCCCGTTCGCCGGGTAGCCGGGGAGGTGCTTCGTGATCGGGTCGGAGAGCGAGAGCTTCCCCTCCTCGGCGAGCATCAGGACCGCGACCGCGGTGAACTGCTTCGTGATCGAGCCGAGGCGGAAGACGGAGTCGGGGACGAGCGGCACCCCGAGCTCGAGGTTCGCCATCCCGTAGGCCTTCCGGAAGACGGTCTTCCCGTCCTTCACCGCGATGACCGCGACGCCAGGGCCGTCCGCGGGGATCGCCCTGGCGAGCAG
>JAGOBQ010000182.1 GCA_017999215.1 Thermoanaerobaculia bacterium | reverse complement strand
CGCCGGAGGAAGAGGAGGTAGGTGATCTGCTCGATGACCTCGAGCGGGTTCGAGATGCCTCCCGACCAGAAGGCGTCCCAGATGCGGTCGACCTGGCTGCGAAGCTCGCCGGTGAGCACGTGAGTTCCCCCTGCCTTCCGCCGGCACGGAGCCTCTCCGGGTCGGCGCATCCGAAGGCCCCGGCAAGTCTAACCGCCGTCTCCTCGACAGGCCCCCCGGCGGGTGGGATCATCCCGGGTTTTCGGGCCCGCCGCTCGAGCGGCGGGCCTGAGGACGGAGCCCCCTTGAAGAAGCTCGTGGAAACTCTCTCCTCCCTGAAGCTCGCCGTCGGCCTCCTCGTCGTCCTCCTGATCGGCCTGTCGATCGGGACGATCCTCGAGTCGCGGACCGACGCGGCGACGGCGCAGCGGGTCGTCTACTACTCGTGGTGGTTCCTCGGCCTGCAGGGGCTCTTCGCGCTGAACGTCGCCTGCTCGCTCGCGAACCTCTTCCCGTGGGGGAAGAAGCGGGCCGGTTTCGTGACGACGCACGCGGCGCTCCTCCTCATCCTGGCGGGGGCGACGCTCACCTACTTCTGGAAGGTGGAGGGGCAGCTCGGCCTCTGGGAAGGGGAGAACGGCGCGACGATCGAGAACCACGACGCGCAGGGGAACGTCGTCTCCCGGCACGACCTGCCGTTCTCGGTGAAGCTCGTCGACTTCGTCCTCGACACCTACCCGGGGACGATGCGCCCGGCCGGTTTCGCGAGCGAGGTCGTCATCACCGACACCGACACCGGGAAGTCGTTCCCGGCCCGGATCTGGATGAACCACCCGCTGCACCACCGCGGCTACACGCTCTTCCAGTCGAGCTACCAGCAGCAGGGGGGGCGCGAGGCGACGGTGCTCTCGGTCTCGAAGGACCCGGGGCAGCTCGTCGTCTTCGCCGGCTACGTCGCGGTCGTTTTCGGGATGATCCTGGTCCTCCTGACGCGCGTCTCCCAGGCGCGGGAGCGGGACCGCGAGAGGGCCGCGCTCGAGGCGAAGGTCGCGCAGGGCGGGATGTCGCTCCCGACGATGGGGAAGGCGCTCCTCCTCGGCCTCGCGCTCCTGCCGTTCGCGGCGCCGGCGGCGACGCCCGAGCTCGAGGCTCTCCGCCGGCTCCCGGTGCAGCACGACGGGCGGACGATGCCGCTCGACACGCTCGCGCGCGAGACGGTCTGGAACGTGACGGGGTCGCACGCGTTCCGCGGGGAGGACCCGGCGGCGACGTTCACCGGCTGGCTCTTCGACCCGCGCGCGGCCGCGACGACGCCGGTCGTGAAGGTCGGCAGCAAGGCGCTGGCCGCTGCGGCGGGGCTCCCGGCGGGGACGAAGCACGTCTCGTTCGAGCAGCTCGTCTCGAACCAGCGCCTCATGGGGCTGATCCGCCAGGCGGGGATGGCCGCGCAGCGGGAGGAGCCGCGCCGGGGCGTCCTGAAGGACGCCGAGAAGCTCGAGAACCGGCTGAACGTCCTCTACGGGCTCCTCCAGCGGGAGACCGTCCGGCCGATCCCGTCGGCGGAGGGGCCGAAGGCGCGCTGGAACCGCCCCGAGGCGGTGACGAAGGAGGCGCTCCTCGCCCTGGCGAACGGCCCGCGCCTCGCGGGCTGGCCGACGGCGAAGCAGATCGACCGGGAGATCCTCTACAACCGCGTCAACCCCGCGAAGCTCGCCTGGATCGTCCTCCTCGCCTCGCTCGTCGTCGCGATCGTCGCCTGGTCGAAGACGAGCAAGGCCCTCGACTGGACCTCGTTCGCGCTCCTCGTCGTCGGCTTCGGCGTGATGACGTGGGGGATCGGGATGCGGTGGGCCGCGGGGGAGCGGATCCCGGCGGCGAACATGTACGAGTCGCTCCTCTTCCTCGCCTGGGGCGTCGGCCTCTTCGCCGTGATCGCCTACGGGCTGATGAAGAACCGGACCGTCGTCCTGAACGCCGCGGCGATGTCGGCGCTCACGATGGCGCTCACCGACCTCCTCCCGATGGACCGCTTCATCCACCCGATCGCGCCCGTCCTGGCCGGGACGCCGTGGCTCGCGATCCACGTCCCGATCATCATGGTCGGCTACGCGGTCCTCGCGCTCGGCGTCGTCGTCGCGCACATGCAGCTCGCGTTCGCGGCGTTCGGGAAGGGGAAGGGAGCGCTGATCGAGAAGCTCTACGAGCTCCTCTACTGGTACATGCACGTCGGCTCGATCCTTCTCCTCGCGGGGATCCTGACCGGCTCCGTCTGGGCCGCCTCGTCGTGGGGCCGCTACTGGGGCTGGGACCCGAAGGAGGTTTGGTCGCTCGTCGCGTTCCTCGCCTACATGGCGATCCTCCACCTGAAGGTCGACAAGGTGATCGGGACGTTCGGCGCCGCGCTCATCAGCATCCTCGCGTTCCAGACGATCCTGATGACCTACCTCGGCGTGAACTACGTCCTGAACGTCGGGATGCACTCCTACGGCATGGGCGACTCGCCGATCGTGAAGTGGATGGTCCTCGTCGGGCTCGTCGAGGTCGTCTTCCTCGTCGTCTGCGGCGTCGCGTTCCGCGACCGCAAGAGGCTGCTCGCGGAGGCCTGAGGGCCTGGGAGCGGGGCGCCGCGACCCGCGAGGGTGCGGCGCCCCGGAGCGGGGATCAGGCCTTCTTCCGCTTCAGGTGGAGGACGAGCGGCGGCTCCTCGGTCTTGCCACCCTTCCACCCGATCCAGGTCTCGCGGATCTCGTCCGGGCCGAGGAGCTCGACCTTCACGGCGTGGATGTGCACGTCCTTCGCCGGGTCGACGTTCGTGCCGCCGTCGAACTCCATCGCGACGACGTTCGCCGGCACTGCCTTCGTCCGGAACCGCGGCTGGTTCTGCGCGGCGCAGTAGTGGGTCATCACGAGGTCGTTCCCGTCGCGGTGCCAGACGGAGACCATCTCGTGGGGCGTGCCGGGAGCGAGCGTCGAGACGACGGCCGACCCCGCGCCCGTGACCCTGTACATCACGGCGACGGCCCCCTTCTCTCCGATCTTCGGCTCGATCTCGACCCAGTCTCCCGCGAGGGCTTTGAGCCTCTCGAGGGCGGCGGCGCCGGAGCCGGCGGGGGCGGCCGCGGGCGAAGGGAGCGTCTCGGCCTTCTTCGGCTCCCCGGCGCCGAGGGGAAGGGCGAGCGCGAAGAGGGAGAAGACACCGACGGCGAAGGGAACCTTCCGAATGCGGGGCGCGGGCGACTTCATGGAGACCTCCTTCCCGTTGCGGCGGGATCGTATCTGCGGCGCGACTCGATGAGTCCGGTCGCTCTCTCGAAGGGGCCGGCTCCCGACGCCCGCTGCTTCAGCCGGACGAGGAGCGCGGCGAGGTGGAACGCGGACGCTCCGAGCCTCGACTTCAGGCTCGGGCGGAAGACGGCTCCCGCGAGGACGGTCGTCACGGCCCCCGTGATCAGGGGGACCGGCGACTCGGTGTAGAAGGTCTCGAGGACGTGCGGCGTGTAGAAGCCGTGGACGAAGCGGCTGAAGCGGGCGATCGCCCGACCGTAGCGCCTCTCCATCGTGCGGAAGTCCGCCGCGTCGACTCGCCCGCGGCGCGAGAGCGCGCGGCCGATCGCCTCCGCGGCCATCTCCCCGGAGGACATCGCGAGGAGGACGCCGCTCGAGAAGACCGGGTCGAGGAAGCAGGCCGCGTCGCCGACGAGGCAGAAGCCGTCCCCCGAGGTGCGGGGCGTCCTGTAGGAGTAGTCCGGGATGGCGCGGACCTCGCCGAGCCGACGGCTCCCTTCGAGGAGATCGCGGACCTCGGGCGTCGCCGTGACCCGCGCCTCGAAGAGCTCCTCGACCGTTCCCGGCCTCTTCGCGAAGCGGGACGACGGCATGACGACGCCGACCGAGACGGTTCCGTCGGAGAACGGGATGAGCCACCACCAGCCGTCGGCCGTCGTCACGACGACGATGTCGCCTCCGGTCGGCCCCTCCGCCCGGCGGAAGCCGGAGAAGTGGGCGAACGCGGCCGAGCGGTCGAGCTCCGGGTCCTTCCGGCGCCCGCCGAGCCGGCGCGACATGAGGGCGTCCCGCCCCGTCGCGTCGACGACCGCTTTCGCCTTCACGTCGCAGGGCGCGTCGCCCTCGACCTTCACGCGGACGCCGACCGCCCTCTCGCCCTCGAAGAGGACCTCCTCGACGCGCGCCCCCTCGGTCACGACGACGCCCGCGTCCCGGGCGTGCCCGAGGAGGAGCGCGTCGAACTCCGCCCGCTTCACCTGGAAGGCCGAAGCCGGCGCGCCGTCGTAGGCGTCGGCGAAACGGACCAGGCGCGCGTGATCGGTCCCCTGGTGGTAGAAGCGGGCGCCGTACTTCACCTGCGGCCCGGTCGCCTCCAGCTTCTCGAGCACGCCGAGCCTCCGGAAGAGCGGGACGTTCCACGGCAGGAGCGACTCGCCGATGTGGAAGCGCGGGAATCTCTCCCGCTCGAAGAGCGCGACGGAGAAGCCGGCGCGCGCGAGGAACGTCGCCGCGGTCGAGCCGCCCGGCCCGCCGCCGCAGACGACGACGTCGAAACGGGAGGGCGCGGGCCCCTCACCCACGCGCGGCGACCTCGGCGCCCCCGTCCGGTGGGGCCACGGCGCGCGGCGGGAGATCCGGACGCGGTCCTTCGAGCGGCGTCGGCCGCGCGACGTACGTCCAGGCGTTCGCGACCTCGGCCTTCGCCCACCGGAGGAGGCCGTGCCACAGCATCACGTGCGCGCCGGCCCGGAGCGTGAAGCCGACGAAGCGCGGCCGTCGGCCGGCGTTGTGGTTGCCGTAGATCCCGAGCGCCTTCTTCCGCTTCGCGATCGCGACGAGGCGACGCCGGTAGAAGTTCATCGGCCGGAGGCCGAGCTCCGCGCCGTCGCCGAAGAACGGGGGCATTCCGAGCCGGGCTGCCGACTCGTTGTAGACGGGGTGGACCGCGACGAGGTAGTAGAGGGCCGTGTCCATCAGGAAGGCGATCGTCATCGTGTCGTAGTCGCCCATGATGTAGTACTTGTCGCGGTAGATCGACTCGTAGAAGTAGCGGAAGAAGCGGTCGTAGCGCTCGTTGTGGTCCGCGTATTCCCGCTCCATATCTGCGACCGGGGTCCCCGCGAGCGCCTTCACGATCAGGTCGACCCTCGTGTGGACCGAGAACGACATCTGGTCGAGCCCCGGCGAGTAGAACGGATCGAGGAAGCCGCCGGCGTCGCCGACACAGGTCCACCCTGGCCCGATGAACGCGTCGACGAAATAGGGGAGGTGGCCGTAGTAGCGGCAGTCCCCGGCGACGGGCTCGGCGTGCTCGACGAGCTCCCGCGTGAGCGGGTTCGCGTCGAGGAAGCGCGTCAGCTTCTCGAGCGGCGTCGCGCCCTCGGGCTGCACGAGCCGCTTGTCCCAGACGAGGCCGACGCTCGTCTCTCCGCCGCGAAGCGGGATGAACCAGATCCAGTACCCCCAGCCGGTGAAGTGGTTCGTCGCGAGGCGCCGGGCCGCGACGACACCGCGCGCGAACGGGTCGGCCGGATCGGTCCCGACGACCGCGGTGCCGTCGAGGTCCTTCGCGCCCCGGTAGCGGACCCAGATGGCCGACGTCGGATGGCTCTCGACGGGCGTGACGCCGCCGCGCCGGCGCGCGAGGAGCGCCTGGCGCCCGGTGGCGTCGACGATCCACCTCGCCCGGACGACGACCTTCGTCCCGTCGGACTTCTCGACGGTGACGGAGCTCCCGTTCACGCCCTCGAGCGAAAGGTCGACGACCTTTGCCGGCCGCCAGACCTCGGCCCCCTCCTCCTCCGCCGTCCGGAGGAGGTGGCCGTCGAGGACGGCACGGTCGAGCTGGAAGCTCGGCGTGCGCGCGAGCTGCGTCGGCCCCACCTCCGAAGCGTCACGCAGCCGCGTGGCCCTCTCGTTGTGGAACCAGTAGCGGAAGCCCTGCTTCGGCAGCTGCTCCCGGCTCAGGTGGTCGTAGAGCTTCAGGACGCGGATCAGGAAGTACGAGGAGATTTCGACCGTCGACTCGCCCACCTTCCAGTCGAACTCCTCGCTCTTCTCCACGACGAGGACGCGGAGGGTCGGATCGCGGCGCCGAAGGAGGATCGCGGTGGAGGCGCCCGCGATCGCGCCGCCGATGACGACGACGTCGAAGTCCGGGGCCGCGGACGCGTCGCGGCCCGCCTCATCTGGGACCGTGCCAGTCCTGTTCATTTGCGGATCATAGAGAGAGGACGGACGAAATCGGGGAGGAAACGACGGGAGAGGAGCTCCTCCTCTCTGGACGCCACGCCCCGTCCTCCTTATCCTCGCCTGTTGGGCCGCCCCTGCACGGGCGCGCCCGACCCTGCCCCCGACGACCGCGGTCCCGCGGCGCCGGCGCGGCGGGGACGAGGAGCTGCATGTCGGACTACAGGATCCAGGAACACCCGATCCTCGCGATCCCGGGCGAGGCGGTCGTGCCGTTCACGTGGAAGGGCGAGGCGCTGAAGGCGAGGCCGGGCGAGACGATCGCCTCGGCCCTCTTCGCGAACGGGGTGCGCATCTTCGGGCACCACCACAAGGACCGCTCGCCGCAGGGGATCTTCTGCGCGAACGGCCAGTGCGCCCAGTGCTCGGTCGTCGCGAACGGCCTCAGCGTCAAGTCGTGCATGGTGCCGGTGTCGGAGGGGATGGCGGTCGAGCCGCTCGACGGGAAGGCGAGCCTCCCCGAGTCGGCCGGCGACCTCCGCTTCCACGACGTCGAGACGGTGGAGACGGAGTGCCTGATCCTCGGCGGCGGCCCGGCCGGCCTCGCCGCGGCGATCGAACTCGGCAAGGCGGGCGTCAACGTCGTCCTCGTCGACGACAAGGCCGCCCTCGGAGGCAAGCTCGTCCTCCAGACGCACAAGTTCTTCGGCTCGATCGAGGCGTGCCACGCCGGGACGCGCGGCCTCGACATCGGGAAGAAGCTCGAGGCCGAGGTCCGCTCCTACCCGAGCGTGAGGATCTGGACCGAGACGACGGCCCTCGCCGTCTTCTCCGACCGGAAGGTCGGCGTCCTGCGCGACAACCACTACGTCCTCGTGCGCGCCCAGATGCTCCTCGTGGCGACGGGCGCCCGCGAGAAGTCGCTCGTCTTCAAGGGGAACACGCTCCCCGGCGTCTACGGCGCCGGCGCGTTCCAGACGCTCGTGAACCGCGACCTCGTCCGGCCCTCCGAGCGCCTCTTCGTCGTCGGCGGCGGGAACGTCGGCCTCATCGGCGCCTACCACGCCCTCCAGGCCGGCATCCAGGTCGTCGGCCTCTGCGAGGCGCTCGAGGAGTGCGGCGGCTACAAGGTCCACAGGGACAAGCTCGCGCGGATGGGGGTCCCGATCCACACGCGGCACACGATCGTCTCGGCGAACGGGACGGAGGAGGTCGAGAGCGTCACGATCGCGAAGCTCGACCCGTCCTGGAAGGTGATCCCGGGGACCGAGAAGACGTTCAGGTGCGACACGCTCCTCGTCGCCGTCGGCCTCGACCCGGTGGACGAGTTCCTGAAGAAGGCGAAGGAGTTCGGCCTGCCGGTCGTGGCCGCCGGCGACGCCGAGGAGATCGCCGAGGCGAGCGCCGCGATCTTCACCGGGAAGATCCGCGGCACCGAGATCGCGCGGACGCTCGGTCGCGACGTCGGCGAGGTGCCGCCGGAGTGGCTCCGGACGGCCGAGGTCCTCAAGGCGCGTCCCGGCGCCGTCATCACGGAGGAGATCCCCGCCGACGAGACGGGCGTCTTCCCGATCTTCCACTGCTCCCAGGAGATCCCGTGCAACCCCTGCACGTCGATCTGCCCGAAGGGGGCGATCAGGATCGAGGGGGACGACATCCTGGGCCTGCCGACGTTCGACGAGAGCGCCTGCAT
>JAGOBQ010000008.1 GCA_017999215.1 Thermoanaerobaculia bacterium | reverse complement strand
CGGGCCCCGCGCCGGCCGGATCGGGCTCGTCCGCCGCCGGCTCGCCGGACGACGGGGGAGCTCGAGCGTGAGGAGCCCGTCGGCGTACGTGGCCGATCCGCCCTCGGGGTCGGGCTCGTCGGGGAGCTCGATCGCGCGCTCGAACGGGCCGGCGGAGCGCTCCACGCAGAGGAACGTGCCGTGCACGCGCTCCGTCGGCCGCCGCTCGCCGCGCACCACGACGACCCGCCCCGCCACGTCGACCCGGACCGTCTCCGGGTCGGTCCCGGGGATCTCGAAGACGAGCCGCCACCCGTGGGCCTCCTCGACGACGTCGACCGGGGGGAGGTGGGGCGGCGGAGCGCCGGGGTCGCCCGCGCCGGAGCCGTAGATCCAGCGGGTCGTCGGTCGTCCTTTCGTCATCGGCTCCTCCGTGAGAGGTCACGCGCGTCGGAGAGGAGGGTCTCCACCTCCTCGACGAAGTCCCCGGCGTCCTCGAACCGCCGGTAGACGGAGGCGAAGCGGACGAAGGCGACCTGGTCGACCTCCTTCAGCTTCTCCATCAGGAAGGCCCCGATCTCGCGCGTCTTCAGCTCGCGCGGCTCGCGGGTCGGGAAGAGCCCCTCGACCTCGTCGCAGAGGGTCTCGAGACGGGCCTCCTCGACGGGGCGCTTCTCGCAGGCGCGCCGGAGGCCTCGCAGCACCTTGGCGCGGTCGAACTCCTCGCGTCGGCCGTCGCTCTTGACGACGACGAGCGGGGATTCCTCGACCCTTTCGTACGACGTGAACCGGCGCTGGCAGGAGAGGCACTCCCGCCTTCGGCGGATCACCTCCCCCTCGCGGCTCTCGCGCGAATCGACGACACGGTCGGCGACCCCGCCGCAGAACGGGCACTTCACGGACGGAGACTACTCCCGGAGGGGTCCGGACCGGAGGTGCCGGACGCGGCGAGGCGGCGGAACGTGAGGCCGCTTCCGGCCACGAGGACGGCCCCGGCGATCGTGATCGGGACGAACGCGATCGCGTGCGTCGCGAGCGCCGTCGCCGCCGCCGGCGCGGCGGCGACGGCGTAGAAGCCGGTCAGCGCGTAGGCGACCGCCGCGTGGTAGCCCCCGACGCCCCCGGGCGTCGGGATCGCGAGGCCGAGGACGGCCCACGTCATCACGAAGAAGGAGATCGGGAACGCGAGGTGGATGCCGAAGGCCCCGGCGACCACGTGGAACTGGAGCGCGTTCAGGAGCCACATCACGAGCGAGGAGGCGGCCAGGACCGCCACGTCGCGCCCGGTCCGGACCGCCGCGAGCCCGCCCAGAAAGGAGCGGAGGAGAGAGACGATCCGGGCCGCGAAACGCGCCGGGAGCCGCCGCTCGAGCGGCACGAGGAAGCGCTCGGCGAGCGCGGGCCGGGCCGCGAGGAGGCCGAGCCCGGCGAAGACGGCGAGCGCGCCCGCCCCGACGAGGAGCGCCGCGCGGCGGAGGAGCTCGAGCCGGGCCTGCGCGTCCGGGGAGAGCCCCGTCGGCGCCCAGCCTCCGGCGGCGTAGACGACGAAGAGGAGGATCACGGTGACGAGGTCGATCAGCCGCTCGACGGCGATCGAGGCGAGGGCCGGAGCGAAGGGGAGCCCCGTCCGACGGGAAAGGACGGCGGGCCGGACGATCTCGCCCGCCCGGGCCGGGAGGAGGACCGAGGCCGCGAAGCCGATCGTCGTGGCGACGAAGGACTCCCGCAGGGAGACCGGCTGGACGTGGTGGAGGAGCCGGATCCAGCGCCAGGCCCTCAGCGGCACGTTCACGACCGTGATCGTGAGAGCGACGACGAGCCCGGCCGGCCGGGCGCCCGCGAGGGCTCGGCCCAGCTCGGCGAGGTCGAGGCTCCGAAAGAAGAGCCACAGGAGGAGGGCCGCCAGGCCGAGCGACAGGGCGACCCGGAGGACGTTCGAGGCGGCCTTCGGCACCGGCGCATGGTACTGGAGAGGGGCCGGCCCGCCGCCGACGCCTGCGGTCCCTTGACGGCGAGGCGCCCCGAACGGACCGCCCGGGAGGCCGGTCGAGGGGCGAAATGGGGGAAACCCTCGAATTGACAGGGTTTTGGCCCCCACCTAGAATTCCGGGAAACGAACGCACGCTCTCAAAGTTCCGGGTCTGATTCCGCGACGGAGCCGGAAGCCGTGAACCTGAGACCTCGTGAACCTGGGGAGGAAGACTGATGAAGCTCAACGCTCTGGTCCTTCCGGTGACGGCGGCGGTCCTGCTGACGCTCGGCGCGCCCGCGTTCGCGCAGTGCCCGGAGGAGGGCTGCCCGGCGCAGACCCTCGGGACGATCGAGGCCCCGGCGGAAGGAGCCCTCGTCTCGGGCTTCGTGCGGGTCAGGGGCTTCGCGCTGAACGGGAACCTCGTCTCGAACGTCGACCTCTTCATCGACGGCACGGACGAGGCGAACCGGGTCACGCCCGCGGGCGGCGCGAACATCAACCTCCCGCGCCCCGACGTCACCCAGTGGCTTCCGCAGTACGCGGGGACGCCCGGCGAGCAGCCCGGGTTCGAGATGTCGTTCCGCGCGGCGAACTACGCCAACGGAACGCACACGCTCCACGTCCGGATCACGGACGTCACCGGCTGCTGCTACTTCCTCGCGCCGCGGACGTTCCGGATCGACAACGCGAAGAACCAGGCGCCGTTCGGGGTCCTCGACGTTCCGCTCCCCGACTCGTCCGTCCACGCGAACGGCGTCCTCGCCGTCGCCGGCTGGGCGCTGGACGACCGGAGGATCGAGCACGTCGACGTCCTGATCGACGGGCTGATCGAGCGCGGGGCGGTCCTGGGCATCAACCGGCCCGACGTCGCGGCCTACTACCCGAACGTTCCCGCCGCGTCGACCTCCGGCTTCCTCGTCTTCATCGACTCGACCCGCCTGACGAACGGCGTCCACACGCTCACGGTCAAGGCGACTGACGACCAGGGGCAGCAGGGGCTGATCGACGTCCGGCGGTTCCAGGTCTTCAACAACGCCCCGAACCTCCCGCCGTTCGGCGACGTCGACCAGCCGATGCTCCAGGCGACCTGGTTCGGCAACTGCCTCCGCCTCCCCGGCGGGCCGTCGGGCGGCGAGATCCGCGACACCCGCTACGTCATGTTCGTCTCCGGCTGGGCCCTCGACACCTCGGTCTTTGCCGAGCGCGGCGGCGTCTCCCACGTCTTCCTCGAGATGGACGGCGTCGTCCTGAAGGACACGCGCGGCGCCTTCGGCACGCTCGGGTGCCGGCGCGAGTTCAACCTCGACAACGCGCTCGTCGACTGTTACGGCTTCTACCGGCCCGACGTGAACGTCTTCTACCCGGGCTTCCCGCAGTCGGCGAACTCCGGCTACTTCTTCGCCGTCGACGTGGGCCACCTCCTGACCGAGAAGGGGTTCAAGGAGGGGAACCACATGCTCCAGGTGAAGGCGGCCGACAAGGAGGACAACATCACCCTCCTGAAGGAGCTGCCGGTCCACATCGAGTGCGCCACGCAGAACCTCGACCCGTCGCCGCTCGGCTACGTCTCCGACCCGATGAACTACCAGTTCGTCGGCGGCATCCACCCGGTCCTCGGCTGGGCCCTCGACCTCGACGGCGTCATCCGGGTGCGCGTCCTCATCGACGGCGTGCCGCAGATCGACGCCGTGACCGGGCGCGACTACGCGGAGTACGGCCTCCCGAGCCCCGACGTCTCGGCGGTCTACCCGAACTACCCGCAGCGCGCGAACGCGCGCTGGCGCTTCTACCTCGACACGACGAAGCTCGCGAACTCCGAGCACGACCTCCTCGTGGAGGTCATCGACGGCCGCGGCAACTACCGGTCCGCCGGGACGCGCCGCTTCGTCGTCAACAACAACACGCTCGTCCGCTGAACCCGAAAGCCGATCCACGACGGGCGGCCCCGCGCGCGAGCGCGGGGCCGTTTCGTTGAGGCGAGGATCGCGGAAGGCGGGCGGGGAGCTCAGCTCGCGAACGTTACGGACCGGTAGTTCCCACAGAGATCCGTCTCGAGCCCGTCGCGGTCCCGGGCGATCACCTGGAGCGTGTGCGAACCCGGGGGCAGTCCAACAATCGGTACGGACGCGCCGAATCCGCAGGCTGCGGCGTCCCGATAACGGGGGAAAAGCTCCGCGACGTCTGCCCGAGGTAGCCCCAGACGAGCCTTTCCCAGAGAGCGCGCGCCGTCGAGCCGGATCTCCACCGATTCGATGCCGTCGAGAACCCACCCCCAGACCTCGAGGCTGCCGGACACGGTACTCTCATTCCGAGGTTCGTCGACGCACCCGAACGGCGGAAGCGTGTCGGATGGGTCCCAGGCGTAGGCCTCGCGCTTTCGTGCGAACGCTCTCAGGAGCCGATCCTCGTCGAGGCGCACCACCTCGAAGCCTACCTCTTCGAGGTTCCGCCGCAGCTCAGGCGCCGTAGAGAACTGAATCCTTCCTCGGAGCTTCGAAGAGCCGACGTTGTCCGCCTGGATGGCGCGCCAGATCCGGTGGGTGTCGGGGTGAAGCAGGTTCCACGTGTCGAAGAACGCCATAGCGCCCGGCTTGAGGACCCGATGCGACTCGAGCAGGTACTGGTAGACGTCCTCCTTGTCGAGGTGCATGAGGACGGTCGTGATGTACACGAAGTCGAAGCTCGCATCCGCGAAAGCCGACAGGCTCACGTCCGAGAGCTCGTGCAGATGCACGTTCGTGAGATGCGAGGTTCGAGCGCGAGCGAACTCAAGCATGTTCGCCGAGATGTCGGCCCCGTGCCACTCGGCCACCTTCGGGGCCATCTCGCGTCCGACGCGAGCCATCCCGCAGCCCACCTCCAGGACCCGAGAGGCGGGAGTGAGCCCGGCGACCTCGATGAGCTGCCTCGCGCCGAACGAATTCGCGTCCCCGTTCCAGCCGCGAGAGCGGTAGTCCGTCTCGCCGTCGGCAACGTAGGTCGTGGAGTAGGCGCCGGACTCGCTCGCCGAGGACGCGGTCCACCACTCCTTGTAGCTCTCCTGCGTGCCGTCCGCCTGCTTTCCAGGCATTCCGGATCGCCTCCTGAAGACGTTCATCGGATTCATCTCGGCTACCTCGTTTCGGTCCGGCAGTCTAGGCGACTCCGCTCGCGTCCGTCCACCAGGTCGCGCTCCCTTGTGGACCCCTCCACGCTTCCTCGCGACGACGACGGCGAAGTCGCTCGTAAGGTCGCCCGCCTTTATGAGCGCCCACTCGAGATGGCAGATCGCCGCGAGGATATCTCTCCCGCCGTCCTCGCTTCGGGCGAAGTTCCCGGCAATCTCGTCGAGCAGAGGGTGCAGGACGGTGCCGCCGTAGGGCCGTACCTCGACGACGTCGAACCAGCCGTCCATGAGAGCCAGAATCTCGTCGGAGCGAACGGCTTCGGACGGGTCCGTGGCGATCATGCGGCGGACCGACGGACGCGGCGCCCGCTTCTTGATCGTGCCTCTCACGCGGCTTCGAAGGAAACGTTCGGGCAGGAGGCGTAGAACGCCGTCGATGACCTCGAGCTGCCGCCTCGACCACTGAAACCTCGAGGGGCCCACGAACTCGTTCAGGAAGAAAAGCCCGTCGGGTTTCAGAGCGAGGGCAATCTGCTCGAAGGCGTTCTCGAGCCTCTCGACGTGGTGGATGGAGTGGACGCCGAAGACGACGTCGTAGCTGTCAGGCTCGAGACGAAGGGCGTTCGCGTCGGCTACGGAATAGCGAATCCCGCGGCAACCCTCGGCCTTCGCCGCCGCGACCGCCCTTCGGACGGCTTCGGGGGCGATGTCGAAGGCGTCATGCTCGACGGCGAACCCGTACCGGGAGAGTCCCCTCTCGAGCTCCCCGCCGCCGCAGCCGATCGTCAGCGCTCGTGCGACGGGAAGGCGGTTGGCGAGGTGCCTCCGCATGAAGTGGAGGTAAGGGTTGATGAGGACATCGCCGGACACCCTCTCGTTGATGGCATCCTGGACCTGTGCCAGCTCCGTCCACTGGCGACCCGTGCCAGCTTCCCCCGTCCTCGCCAGCTCATCCCAGTGCTCGACTACGGAGGCGGCTCCGAGCAATCGCCGGCGTAGGCGTGGGGGGAGAGCGGCGGACGCCAGACGGCGAAGCGTGGCCGGAAGGTCCATTGTCAGCTCGATGAATCCGAGGTCCGGACGGACCGGCGTGCCCTTCTCCCGAGTCGGCGCGCCGGGGCTTCTTGCCCGTGGAGCCGTCCTACTCCCTGGTCCGGGCTCGCGATGGCGCGCGAACCGGCCGCGCCGGCGAAGAATGCCCTCACCGCCTCGCCCGGCTCGCGCGAGGAGAGCTCGTCGGGGGCCTCGTCGTACCAGTGCGTCGGGAGGAAGGTGCGGTAGGGCTTCTGGAGGAAGCGGCGGCAGACGAGGGCGATCACTCCGACGTCGGTCTCCGAGCGGATGACGCGGCCCGCGCTCTGTACGACGCGAGTCATCCCGGGGATGACGTAGGCGTACTCGAAGCCGCGCCCGAAGCGCTCTTCGAAGTAGAGGCGCATCCGCTCCTGCTCGAAGCGGACCTGCGGGAGCGCGGGGGAGACGACGACGACGCCGTGGAGCATCGCGCCCGGGTAGTCGACGCCCTCCGCGAACGGTCCGCCCGAGACGGCGAGGAGGAGGATGCGCGACCCCTCCTCGCGGAGCGCGGAGAGGACCCCGTTCCGCTCGAGCTCGGTCGAGCGGTCGGACGGCCGGAGGACGCGGTGGCCGGGGAGAGGCGGGAGGAGGGCGCGGACGTCGTCGACGAAGCGGTAGGAGGGGAAGAGGGCGAGGACGTTCCCGGGGCAGGCGTCGGCGATCTCCGCGACGAGCGCGGCGATGCGGGGCATCGCGGCGGCGCGCCTCTTCCAGGTCGTGTCGACTCCCGGAGCGACGAGGACGGCGCGGTTCTCCTTCGGGAAGGGGGAGGGGAGCGAGAGGACGGAGGTGCGGTCGGGGTCGAGCCCCAGGAGGTCGCGGTAGAACTCGGGCGGCTGGAGCGTCGCCGACATCCCGACGGTCGCGAACGCGGCGTCGAACGTCTCGCCGAGGAGGCGCGACGGGTCCTTGCAGAGGAACGCGAGGCGGGCGCCGTCCGGACCGCGGGAGGCGAGGAGGTCGAAGGCCTCCACGAGGCGCCCGCTCGGGGCGGCCCGGCGCGCGACGTCGTGGAAGCCGGCGTAGAGGAAGTAGAGCGCGAGGACCGGGTCGTCGGGGACGCGTTCGCCGCCGTTCCGGAGGTCGGCGAGGTGCCGGACGAGGAGCGACTCCATCGACAGCCGGATGTCGTCGAGGCGGTCCAGGTCGAGGGGGACGAGGTCGACGGAGGGGTTCCAGGGGTCGGGCGCCGCGGGGAGGCCGGACGCCGCGTCGAGGACGAGGGCGAGGACCTCCTCGGCGGCCTCCTGCGCCGCGGCGGCCGTCCGCGGGCTCGTCGTCCCGATCGCGCGGGCGAGGCGCCGGACCTCGGCCTCGGAGACCTCCGGCGACCAGATGGCCCGACCCCTCTCGACGAGGTTGTGGACCTCGTCGACGAGGAGGAGCGCGCCGTCGAGGGAGGCCGGGTCGCGGAGGCCGGAGAGGGCGACGACCGGGTCGAACGCGTAGTTGTAGTCGCCGAGGACGACGTCGGCCCGCTCGGCGAGCTCGAGGGAGACCTCGAACGGGCAGACCATCTCCGAGCGCGCCTCCTCGAAGACGAGGTCGGGCTCGAGGTGCGGAGCGGTGGCGAGGAGGCGGTCGACGAGGCCGGAGGCCTCCAGCTTCGCGGCGTAGTCCTTCGCCCACGCGCAGTGGTCCTCGTGGCAGAGGACGACGCCGTTCGCGCACATCCTCTCCTTCGCGCGGAGGCGGACGGAGCTGGCCGAGGCGGCGGAGATCGCCTCGAGCGTCTTGCGGAAGATCTCCTGCTGCGTCGTCTTCGACGTCAGCACGTAGAGCTTCCGGCCGCGCCGGAGCGCCTCGACGAGCATCGGGAAGAGGGCCGCGGCCGTCTTCCCGATGCCGGTCGGAGCCTCCACGAGGAGCTGCTCGCCCTGTCGGACGGCGCGGGCCACGGCGGCCGCCATCTCGCGCTGACCGGTCCGGAACCGGCTGAAGGGGAACGTGAGGGCGGCCGCTTCGGACGCCTTGGCCTCGGCGAGAGCGAGGTCGTCGAAGAAGGCCTCGAGGAGGGCGCGGACGCGCGCGTGGAGGTCCTCCGCGACCTCGTCCTCGTCCCAATCGACGGGAACCAGCTTCGTCTCTCCCGTCTCGATGTCGGCGAGGACGAGCCGGCCGCGGACCGGTCGTCCCTCGGAACGGGCGATCGCCAGGAGGTACCACTGGAGCTGGCGGGCGAAGCGGTCCATGCGCGGCGATCCGGCGAGCCGCGGGAGCTCCTCGGCGAAGTGGACCGACTTCACCTCGTCGACCACGACGGTGCCGTCGGGGTCCTCGAAGCGGCCGTCGAGGCGTCCCTCCAGAACGGCGGTGAATCCGTCGACGGCGAACGAGTGGCGGACGGCCTTCTCGACGGTGTATCCGGGAATCGACGCGAGCGCCTCGGAGAGGACGCGACGGTGGACGGCCTGGCCGATCCAGCGTCGCTCCATCGAGCCGCCCCGCCCGTCCCCGATCCGCCTCGCGGTCGGGGCGAGGAGCGCGCCCGGCGAGAGGGTGACGGTTTTCGTTGCGAGATCGACCCGAATCGGCACACCGCATTCTACGGACGAGGTCGCCTACAATCGGGGTGGTGGCTTTCGCCGGGTCGAAACGGCCTTTCATCCGGGCCGTACCGTTCGTCCTTCTGAGCCTGGCTCTCTTCGCGAGCCGGGCGGACGGGGACTCCACCCGCCACAAGCGCCGCCCGCCCCGGAAGGCGGCCGTCACCGAGCCCGCGCGGCCGCTCACGCTCGAGGAGCGTCTTCGCGCCGTCGTGCGCCGGACGCCCGTCCGGAACCGCGCGGAGGTCGCGGTGGCGATCGCCCCGGTGGGCGAGGCGCCGATCCTCGAGATGAACGCCGGGACGGAGCTGATCCTGGCGTCGACGACGAAGCTCTTCACGACGGCGGCGGCGCTCGATCGGCTCGGCCCCGGCTACCGTTTCCGGACGACGCTTCAGCAGGACGGCGAGCTCCTCCCCGACGGCACGCTTGCGGGCCGGCTCGTCGTTCGCGGCGGGGGCGATCCGGCGATCTCCGGCCGGCTCTACGACGACGACCCCTGGGCCGTCTTCCGCCCCTGGGCGGCGGCGCTCGCGGCTCACGGGATCCGCTCGGTGGCGGACGGTCTCGCGCTCGACACGTCGTTCTTCGACGGCGTCACGACCCACCCCGACTGGCCGGCCGCGCAGGAGCAGCACTGGTGGCAGGCCCCCGTGTCGGCGCTGTCGTACAACGACAACGTCGTCCTCGTGAGGGTGACGGGCGGCCTCCGACCCGGAGGGCGCGCGAGCCTCGGCTTCTATCCGGCGCGCCCCTTCCTGATGTCGCTCGTCGGACGCGTGACGACGCTCAGGGGGCCGCGCGCCCGGGTCGGCGTCTCCCGCCGGCCGGGCAGCCCGCGCGTCGTCGCCTCGGGGGCGGTCGGGCGGCGGCGGACCTGGTCGGGCGACGTGACGGTCGTCGACCCGCCGCTCTACCTCGCCTCGGCCCTCACGAAGGTCCTGGAGGACGAGGGGATCGTCGTCGGCGGCGACCCCGAGGTGAGGAGCGATCCTCCGTCGGTCCCGATGTCGCTCCCCGTCCTGCACGTCCACGAGACGCCGATCCTCCCGACGCTCGCCGTCTGCAACAAGAGGTCGCAGTCGTTCTTCGCCGAGCAGATCCTGAAGACGCTGGGCGCCGAGCGCCGGGGCCTCGGCTCCTGGGAGAACGGGCTCGCGGAGGTCTCGGAGTTCCTCCGCTCGCTCGGCCTCGATCCGGCGCGCTACCGGCTCGCCGACGGCTCGGGGCGCTCCCGGGAGAACCGCGCGAGCGCCGCCGCCTACCTCGACTTTCTCCAGGCGCTCGCGACGCGGTGGCCCCACTTCGCGGCCTTCGAGCCGACGCTCGCCGTGACGGGCGACATGGCCGGCTCCCTCCGCTACCGGATGCTCGGCCCCGACACGCGCGGGAAGGTCTTCGCCAAGACGGGGAACGTCGCGGGGGTCGTCACGCTCGCGGGCTGGGTGGAGGCGCGGAGCGGACGGAAGTACGCGTTCGTCATCCTCGCCAACGGCGGGTGCGGCGAGGGGAGCGGTCACGCCTACCAGGACCGGATCCTCGCGACTCTCGCCCGGTTCGGCTGAGAACCTCTCCGCGCCCGCGACGTATACTGCGCGGTCCCGATGGATTACCGCGCGCTCCTGAAGAACGTCGAGAAGACCCTCTCCGCGATCGAGGGGAGCGACGACATCGTCTCCACCGTCGCCTCGGTCGGAGAGGCCGTCGTCGGGAACTTCCGCAACGAGCTCGGGATCATCGGCGGCCGGCTCTACCAGCTGGAGGACGGCGAGTACGTCCTCCGCCGCGGGTTCGGCCGCTCGAAGAAGGTGTCGGAGGGGCTGACGGTCCCGGCCGCGTACGAGCCGATCCGGCGCGCCATCGAGGAGGGGGTCGTCCTCGCCGACCTGAAGGACCCGTGGGTCGACCGCGAGCTCGAGGCCCGCCTGGGTGTCACGCGCTTCGCGGCCGTCTCCTTCGGCGACGACGTCTTCATCCTTTCCTTCGACGTCCACCCGCGCGTGGCGGCCGACGACCTGCTCGTCTCGCTCGGGATCATCCGGGCCGTCCTCGATTCCAAGGTCAAGAGCGAGCAGCTCGAGGACCTCCTCGAGGAGGCGCGGCGGATCCAGCAGTCCATCCTGCCGCGCCATTTCCCCGAGATGGGGGACTACGAGGTCTGGGCCGCGACCGAGCCGGCCGAGGCGGTCGGCGGGGACTTCTACGACTTCATCACGCTCGGCCCCGACGCCTTCGGGACGGCGATCGCCGACGCGTCGGGGCACGGCCTCGTCGCCGCGCTGCTCGTCCGGGACGTCTACGTGGGCCTCCGGATGGGGATCAAGGGCGACCTCAAGATCGCGCGGGCGATCGAGCGCCTCAACCGGATCCTGAACAAGAGCCGGCTCTCGACGAAGTTCGTCTCGCTCTTCTACGGCGAGTTCGAGGCGAACGGCGAGGTCATCTACGTCAACGCCGGCCACCCCGGGCCGATCCACCTCCACGCCCGGACGCGGAGCTTCTCGGAGATGGAGTCGACCGGGATGGTCCTCGGCCCGTCGCCGAACGCGGTCTACGGACGGAGGGCGGCGAAGATGGAGCCGGGCGACCTCCTCCTCCTCTACACCGACGGGATCGTCGAGGCGCACGACCTCCGGGGGAGGGAGTTCGGTCTCGACCGGGTCCGGCGGATCCTCCTCGACTACCGGAAGCGCTCGGCGCGGGAGACGGTCGAGAAGCTCATGTCGGCCGTCCGGCAGTTCAGCGCGGGCCGGGCCGCGGAGGACGACCGCACCGTCGTCGTCATCCGCCGGACCGGCCGTCCGCGCGGGGCCTCGGCGGACGGGCCGCCCGCGGCCTCCCCTCTCGCCGTCGTCGACTGAAGCGCACGGCCGGCGCCGCGAGCGCGGCCTACCCTCCGAGGCCCTGGCCCGCCCGGTGCAGGCGGAACCACTCCGCCGTCGCGTGCATCCCGCCCTCGAGAGGGACGAGCTCGGCGAGCCCGAGCCGATCGCGGGCGCGCGTGACGTCGAGGACGCTCCGGCGCTGCTCACCGGGCTTGCCGGGACCGAAGCGCGGGGGCCTCTCGGCGTGGCACGCGGCCGCGACGAGTCCGTAGAGCTCTCTCACGCTCGTCTCGATCCCGGTGCCGACGTTCATCGTCCCGCCGACGCGCCGGCGGAACGAGGCCTGGTTCGCGGCGACGACGTCGGCGACGTGGACGAAGTCCCGAGTCTGCAGGCCGTCGCCGTGGATGACGGCGTCCTGCCCGGACAGGAGGCGGTTCATGAAGATCCCGACGACGCCCGCCTCCCCGCGGCCGTCCTGGCGCGGGCCGTAGACGTTCGCGTAGCGGAGGACCGTCAGGAGGTATCCGCCGTCCGGCGCGAGCGCGGCGAGGTACTTCTCGGCCGCGAGCTTCCCGACGCCGTAGGCCGAGCACGGGTTCAGGGGGTGGTCCTCGTCGGCGCGCTCGCCGACGGGGTCGCCGTAGATCGCGCCGCCGCTCGAGGAGAAGACGACCTGGGCGACGCCTGCCTTCGAGGCGGCGAGCGCGACGCGGATCGTGCCGAGGACGTTCACCTCGGCGTCGAGGACCGGGTTCTCCACCGACTTCCTCACGTCGACCTGGGCGGCGAGGTGGAAGACCGTGTCGATCCTCTCCTCGACGAGGAGGGCGTCGAGGCCCGGATCGCGGACGTCGCCCCGGACGAAGCGGACCTCGGCCGGCACGCGCCGGAGGTCGCCGGTGGAGAGGTCGTCGACCACGACGACGCGGTGACCGAGGGCCAGGAGCGCGTCGACGACGTGCGATCCGATGAAGCCGGCGCCGCCCGTGACGAGGACCGGGCAGCCGGGCGCGGGAGAAGGACACTCTTTTGTCATGCTCGTCCGCGAGAATAGCGGCGTGCCGCGGAGCCGACAAGCCGGGAAGCCGCCCCGGGACTTCTGGGACCTTACGACCGTCGAGGTCGCGCGCGCTCTCCTCGGGTGCCGGCTCGTGCGGCGTCGGCCGGGCCGTCCCCCGGTGACGGTCGTCCTCGTGGAGACCGAGGCGTACCTGGGCGTCCTCGACCGCGCCGCGCACACCTGGAACGGCCGGCGGACGGCGCGCGTCGCGCCGATGTGGGGTCCGCCGGGGCACGCCTACGTCTTCCGCGTCTACGGGATGCACGACTGCCTCAACGTGGTGACCCGCGACGAGGGCGTGCCGGAGGCGGTCCTCCTTCGGGCGGCCGTCCCGGAGGCCTGGTGGGCTGGGGAGCCCGTCGCCCGGGGCGAGCTCCTCGCCGCGTCCGGTCCGGGGCGTCTCTGCCGCGTGCTCGGCGTGGGCCGGGAGCTCTCCGGCGCCTCTCTCCGCGGACCGGAGCTCGAGCTGCTTCTTCCCCTCCCCGGGGAGGCGCGACCGCTCCTCGTCGGACCGCGAGTCGGAGTCGACTATGCGGGCGAGGCGGCGGCCTGGCCGCTTCGGTTCGCGGTCGCGGGCTGCCCGGCCGTCACGCGTCGCGCGGGGCTCGCCGCGGAGCCGCGAGGAGGTCGTCGGCCGCGGACGGGACGCGCGTGAATCGCACGACGCGGTTCTTCCCCGTCCGCTTGGCGGCATAGAGGGCCCGGTCCGCGCACTCGACGAGCGCCCCCTTCGTTCCGGCGTCCTCGGGGTAGACGGCGAGGCCGATCGAGACCGTGAGAGGGAGAGGCTCCTCGGACCCGGCCGGAAGAGGGGACGCGGCCACGGCCGCGCGGAGCCTCTCCGCGACGCGGGCTCCCTGCGCCGCGTCGGTCTGCGGGAGGACGACGGCGAACTCCTCGCCGCCGTACCGGGCCACGACGTCCATGTCCCTTACCGACTCGAGGAGCCGCGCCACGACGCCGCGCAGGACGGCGTCGCCGACGGGATGCCCGAATCGGTCGTTGACCGCCTTGAAGTCGTCGAGGTCGACCATCAGGAGGACGAGGCTTTCGGCGCTCCGCTCGTGCCGCGCGATCTCGTGCCGGAGCGTCTCCTGGAAGGAGCCATGGTTCGCCACGCCGGTCAGCGCGTCGCGCAGGGTGCCGAGGCGGACGGTCCGGTAGGCGCGGGCGAGCCTCACGGCCTGGACGGCCTGGAGCGCGAAGAGGTCGAGGACGACCCGGTCCTCCTCGACGTCGACGGCGTCGGGCCCCGGCTCCGCGAGCTCGAGGAGGCCGACGACCCGCGAGCCGGCGGCGAGCGGGATCGCCACGGGCAGAGGGAGGCCGAGCCGGCGACAGAGCGAGCGGAGCGGGGCGGCCTCGGCCGTCTCCGGGGCGGCGAGGTCGTCGGCGAGAGGGCCCGCGGGGACGCGGACCTCGGCGAGCGAGGGCCATTCCTCCTCGAGGCCGGCGTGGGCTCGTGGAACGAGCGCTCCCTCGAGCCGGTCGTGGAGCGAGAGGAGGACGCGGCGATGGCCGAGGGCGCCGCGCGCGGCCTGCACGGTGTTGCGCAGGACGGACTCGAGCGGCAGGTGCGCCCGGAGCTCGGGCGCTGCCCGGAGCACGCGCTCGAGCGCGGCCGCGCGGCGACCCAGGTCTCCGTTCGCGGCCTCGAGGCGTGCGCTCAGCGACCGGAGCTCCTCCTCCCGGGCGTCGCTTCGACGCTCGGCCTCGACGATCTGCGGCCGGAACCCGGCCGCGGCGGCCCGGCGACCGACGTGAAAGGCGATCGCGCACGCCACAGCACACGCCGTCGCCGTCGCGGCGAGCAGGACGTCGGGGGGGAGAGGGAGCTCCACGGGGGCTTCGGCGCTCAGCGCCAGCGGATGAGGCCGCCGTCGTGCAGCTTTTCGAAGACCCGGAGGACCTCGCCCTCGGGGAACGGGCTGATCTTCGCGATGGAGCGAACGTCCCAGAGGCCGTTGATGCGGGAGAGGATGAACGCCTCGTTCGGCGTGAAGGACCAGGACATCAGCTCCTCCATCGGCTTGGTGAGGGAGGGGATCGCCGTCGGCGAGAACGTGCTCCCGGAGGGAGAGGCCGGTATCGCGAGCCGGCCCTGAGAGCTCGGGGGTGAAGGTGACGCCCGGAGCGTCGTGGACGACGGAGGCCCCGGAGCGGTCGGCGCGCGCAGGCTCCCCGAGGAGGGGCCCGAAGGGGGCGGGACGCGGAAAGCGCCCGAGACCGGCGCCGGCCACGGGACGTTCGCCGGCGGGGCTCCGACCTCGAAGAGCGAGGCGGCCGAGGGGGCGCCGACGCGCAGGGAGCCCGAGGAGGGGGGGCCGGCGGAGACCGAAGCGGAGGGCCGGAAGCTCGTCGAAGGCGGCGGAGCCGCGGGAGGCGCGGCGACGGGCGCCGCGAACGACGTCGTGACCGGTCCGGCGGGCCGGGCGCGATGGGAACCGCTGTCGGGACCCCGCCGGAGGAACCGGGCGAAGTCCTTCGGGGGCGCCGTCCGGCCCTCCGGCGGCGGGGGCGGGAGGGGCAGCTCGTCGGCCGTGTCGGGCACCCCTTCGAAGTGCGGGGTCACCGCCTCCTCGAACACCGTCTCGTAGGGGTCCTCGGGGGTCAGCTCCGAGCTCTTCGGCGCGGCGACGGCGGGCGCCGGCGCGAGCTCGACGTGACCGCTCTCGATCAGGTCGAAGACGAGGCGGGCGACGGGGAAGTCGGAGTTGTGGGTCGCCTCGGCGATCTCCCCGAGGGAGCGGACTCCGTCGATCGCGCGGAGGATCAGCCGGTGCGGCTCGGCCAGGCTCTCGACGTCGACCGGGGCGACGATCGTCGGGACGTCGCGCAGCGACCGGATCCGGCCCCGGATCCGCTGCCACTCGTCGAACCGGCGAAGGCCTTCCATGACGATTCCCGTGACGTCGATGGCGATCGGGACCATCGGCCGTTGCGGGATCTCGCCGTCGAGGAACTGGAAGGCGCCCTCGGGCCAGAGGAAGATGTCGTAGATCGTCTCGCACGCCTTGAGGCGGATCAGCTCGACGAGGTCCTCCTCGGCGATGGCGCCGATCATGACGAGGATCTTCCCGAGGAGGATCTTCGACTCCTCCTGGACCTCCATCGCCTTCGTCAGCTCTTCCTCGGTGATGTAGCCGTACGAGACGAGGAAGTGCCCCAGGTACTCGCGCTCGATCGTGGAGGACGAGGAGATGATCCGCCCGTTCTGGAAGTAGATCCGCTTCTCTCCCGCGCCGCCCCGGATGGCCAGGGTGCCCGTCTTCTGCCCCATCGAGAGCCACTGCAGCAGCTCCGACAACTGCATCGTCCGGAGGTTTCCGGTAATGGCCATCCGGGGGGCATTCTACGGGGAGGCCGGCCCTCCGGGGCGGCTCGCGGACCGGCCCGTATTCGGGCGGGTCCGCGAGCCGCGTCGCTTCACTCGGCGGGCGGGTTGTAGGCGGGGATTCCGGTGACGGCCTGTCCGAGGACGAGGGTGTGGATGTCGTGCGTCCCCTCGTACGTGAAGACCGACTCGATGTTCGCGAGGTGCCGGAAGACGGGGTACTCGCCGACGATCCCGTTCGCGCCGAGGATCTCGCGGGCGAGCTTCGCGCACTCCCGCGCGACCCAGACGTTGTTCCTCTTCGCCATCGAGACGTGCTCGGGCTTCATCGTCCCGGCGTCCTTCATCCGGCCCAGCTGGAGCGCGAGGAGCTGCCCCTTCGTGATCTCCGTGATCATGAAGGCGAGCTTCTCCTGGACGAGCTGGTGGGCGGCGATCGGCCGGTCCATGAACTGCTTCCGCGATTTCGCGTAGTCGAGCGCGCAGGTGTACGTCGCCATCGCGGAGCCGATGCCGCCCCAGGAGATCCCGTAGCGGGCCTGCGTGAGGCAGGAGAGCGGTCCCTTCAGGCCGTCCACGCCCGGGAGGACGTTCTCCGCGGGGATGCGGCAGTCCTCGAAGGCGAGCTGGCCCGTGACGGAGGCCCGGAGCGACATCTTCATCCGGTGCTCGGAGGTCGTGAAGCCGGGCGTCCCCTTCTCGACGAGGAAGCCGTGGATCCGGCCCTCGGGTCCGCCGACCTTCGCCCAGACGACCGCGACGTCGGCGATCGTCCCGTTCGTGATCCAGGCCTTGGCGCCGTTCAGGACCCAGGAGTCTCCGTCTCTCTTCGCGACCGTGCGCATCCCGCCCGGGTTCGACCCGAAGTCGGGCTCGGTGAGGCCGAAGCAGCCGATCGCCTCGCCCTTCGCGAGCGCCGGGATCCAGCGGTCCTTCTGCTCCTTCGAGCCGAACTTCCAGATCGGGAACATGACGAGGGCGGACTGGACCGACGCGAACGAGCGGAGGCCGGAGTCGCCCCGCTCGAGCTCCTGAGTGATGAGCCCGTAGGCGACGTTCGAAAGGCCCGGCAGGCCGTAGTCGGGAATCGTCGGCCCGAAGAGGTTCATCGCGGCCATCTTCGGGACGAGCTCGGCCGGGAAGCGCCCCTCGTAGGCGCAGTCCTCGATGATGGGGAGGACCTCGTTGTCGACGAAGTCCCGGACGAGGTCGCGGACGGCCCTCTCCTCCTCGGAGAGGAGACCGTCGAGCTGGTAGAAGTCGACTCCCTGGAACGCCACGAAACGCCTCCTGCGACGCACTACGGCGGGGGGCCGCGCGCGGACGGGTGAATCTAGCATGCGACCGTTGACGGGTCGGGCGGGCGGGAGCATTCTGCCCGGAGATGGCGAATCCCGCCTGGAAGACGGCCTCCGACGTGACGGAGGGGTACCTGACGCTGAACGGCGTCATGCTGCGCAAGTACGAGCCGCACGAGCTCCTGTCGCTGCAGGCCGAGCTCGAGAAGGCGGCGCGGGAGCTCCGGGGAACCGTCGTGACCGTCGACGACGTCGACGGGAACCAGAAGAAGAACCGGAAGCTCCTCCGGATCTCGCAGGCGCTGACGGTCCTGCAGGCGGCCCGTTCACGGCGGTGACGTTTCTTGTCGGGGGGACCACGCGCCTGCGGCGCGGCGGCCGGTCCCCCCGAACCCCCTCCGAGCCGGCGGCGTTTCGGCGGGGGGACCACGCGCTTGCGGCGCGGCGGCCGGTCCCCCCGAACCCCCTCCGAGCCGGCGGCGTTTAAGCGGGGGGACCACGCGCCTGCGGCGCGGCGGCCGGTCCCCCCGAACCCCCTCCGAGCCGGCGGCGTTTAGGCGGGGGGACCACGCGCCTGCGGCGCGGCGGCCGGTCCCCCCGAACCCCCTCCGAGCCGGCGGCGTTTAGGCGGGGGGACCACGCGCCTGCGGCGCGGCGGCCGGTCGTCCCGAACCGCTTCGGGCAGCCGGGGCTTGCGGCGCCTGCTAAATTCCGCTCCTATGTCGACCGGACCTGCCGTTTCCGTCTCCGGACTCCCTGCCCGCATCGGAGAGACCGTCACCCTCAAGGGCTGGCTCTACAACCGCCGGGACAGCGGGAAGATCCGGTTCCTCGTCTTTCGCGACGGCTCGGGCTACGTCCAGTGCGTCGTCGTGAAGAAGGAGGTCTCCGAGGAGGTCTGGGCCGAGTCGGACCGCCTGACGCAGGAGTCGTCGTTCGAGGTGACCGGAGTCGTCCGCGAGGCGCCTCGTCAGGAAGGGGGCGTCGAGATCGGCGTCACGGGCCTCACGGTCCTCTCGGTCTGCCACGACTGGCCGATCACGCCGAAGGAGCACGGCGTCGACTTCCTGATGTCGCAGCGCCACCTCTGGCTCCGTTCCGCGAAGCAGGTCGCGATCCTCCGGGTGCGGAGCGAGGTCGAGAGCGCGATCCACGACTTCTACCATTCGCGCGGCTACACGCGGGTCGACTCGCCGATCCTGACCCCGAACGCCTGCGAGGGGACCTCGAACCTCTTCGAGACGCAGTACACGGAGGACGAGAAGGCCTTCCTCTCGCAGTCGGGCCAGCTCTACCTCGAGCCCGCCGCAGCCGCGCTCGGGAAGGTCTACTGCTTCGGGCCGACGTTCCGCGCCGAGAAGTCGAAGACGCGCCGGCATCTGCGCGAGTTCTGGATGGTGGAGCCGGAGGTGGCCTTCCTGGAGATCGACGGGCTGAAGGCCCTCGCGGAGGAGTTCGTCAAGGAACTGACCGCGCGCGTCCTCGATCGCCGCAAGGAGGACCTGAAGCGCCTCGAGCGGGACACGACGGTCCTCGAGGCGACGGTCGCGAAGCCGTTCCCCCGCATCGACTACCGCGAGGCGATCGAGATCCTCGCGAAGAAGGGCTTCCCGGTGAAGTTCGGCGACGACCTCGGCGGCGACGAGGAGACGGCGCTGACCGAGGGGTTCGACACGCCCGTCATGGTCACGCGCTACCCGGCCGCGATCAAGTCGTTCTACATGCAGCCCGACCCGGACGACCCGGAGGTCGTCCTCGGCCTCGACATGCTCGCCCCCGAGGGGTACGGGGAGATCATCGGCGGGTCCCAGAGGATCCACGACCACGACCTCCTCCTCTCCCGGATCCGGCAGCACGAGCTCCCGGTCGAGGCGTTCCAGTGGTACCTCGACGTGAGGAAATACGGGTCATTCCCGCACTCCGGCTTCGGAATGGGTCTCGAGCGATTCACCGCCTGGATGTGCGGCGTGCCGCACCTGCGCGAGTGCATCCCGTACCCACGGATGCTCTACCGCATCTACCCATGATCCCGGGAAGGCCGTTCCCGCGCGGGGTTCCCGGCCCCTTCCGGGGCGGAAGGGCGGCCGCGTGCACGGCGCGGCGACGGAGGAGTCCGTGAGCGACCTCCCGAACGTCCGGGCGGCGCTCGACCGGATCGACGCCGCTCTCCTCGACCTCCTCGCCGAGCGCTCCGCGGTCGTCGACGAGGTCGCGGCGCTCAAGAGCCGGGAGCACGCGCTCCTCCTCCGCGACCTGGAGCGGGAGCGCGACCTCCTTTCGAAGGTGGGCCGGGAGGCCCAGCGGCGCGGCCTGAACGCGTTCCACGTCGTGAAGATCTTCCGGGACGTCGTGGAGGCGTCCGTGAGGCAGCAGGAGAGCCGCCTGACGCGGGCCGCCAACGGGATCGACGAGGAGCCGGCGCTCCTCCGGGTCGCTTTCCAGGGAGCGGAGGGGGCCTACAGCCACCTCGCGGGGAGGAAGTTCTTCGCCGACCGCTCCGAGGAGCCGATCTTCGTCGGCTACCGCTCGTTCCGGCAGGCGGTGGAGGCGGTCGAGCGGGAGGAGTGCGAGTTCGCGATCCTGCCGCTCGAGAACTCCGTCGCCGGAGGGATCAACGAGACCTACGCCCTCCTCGGCACGTCGAAGCTCTCGATCGTCGGCGAGGAGGTCTGGCCCGTCGAGCATTGCCTCCTCGGGCTGGCGAAGGTGCCGCTCGCCAGGATCCGGAGGGTCTATTCGCACCCCCAGGCGCTCATGCAGTGCTCGGAGTTCCTCGAGAGCCTCGCCGGGGCGACGGCCGAGAGCTTCTTCGACACGGCGGCGAGCGTCGCGAAAGTGAAGGAGCTCGGGAGCGAGGAGAACGCCGCCATCGCCTCGGAGGAGGCGGGGGAGCGGCACGGCCTCGTCGTCCTCCGGCGTTCGATCGCGAACCAGAGGAATAACCAGACGCGGTTCGTCGTCGTCCACAAGCGGCCGTTCCGGTTCGACCCGCGGATCCCCTGCCGGACGTCGCTCCTGCTCGTCACGGACCACCGCGAGGGGGCCCTCGAACGCTGCCTCGCGGAGCTCGCGAAGGCGGGCGTGAACCTGACGAAGCTCGAGAGCCGGTCGATGCCGGCGACGCCGTGGGAGTACCAGTTCTACGTCGACGTCGAGGGGAACGTGGACGACCCCCGCCTCGCGGCGGCCCTCGAGGGAGTCGGAAGGAACGCGCGCTACCTCCGGGTCCTCGGCTGCTACCCGCGGAAGGCGGACCCGTCGCGCGAGGTGCCGAAGGACGTCGACCTCCTGCCGGACGCGGCGCCGCCGGAGCCCTGGCCGGCCGGCACGCCGGTCCCCGCCGAGAGCCGGGTCGCCTACCCGCTCGCTGCCCGCCGCGCGACCGACCCGGGCGCCCGGACGCCGGTGAAGGTCGGAGACGTCGTCTTCGGCGAGGGGTTCGTCGTGATCGCCGGCCCGTGCGCCGTGGAGAACGAGGCGCAGCTCTTCGAGGCGGCGCGCGTCGTGCGCGAGGGGGGCGGCCGAGTCCTGCGCGGCGGCGTCTTCAAGCCGCGGACGAGCCCCTACTCGTTCCAGGGGCTCGGCATTCCGGGCCTCGATCTCCTCTGCCGGGCGGGGCTCGAGTACCACCTGCCGGTCGTGACGGAGGTCGTCGCGCCCGAGGACGTCGAGAAGGTGGCCGAGTTCGCCGACATGCTCCAGGTGGGGGCGCGCAACATGCAGAACTTCGCCCTCCTGAAGGCGGTCGGTCTGAGCAGCCGGCCCGTCCTCCTGAAGCGGGGGATGATGTCTTCGGTCGAGGAGCTCCTCCTCGCGGCGGAGTACGTCCTGTCGGCGGGGAACCGCGCGGTCGTCCTCTGCGAGCGCGGCATCCGGACGTTCGAGACCTCGACGCGGAGCACGCTCGACCTCGGGGCGGTCCAGGTGCTCAAGGCCCGGACGCACCTTCCGGTCATCGTCGACCCGTCGCACGCGATGGGCGTCACCGCGTTCGTCGCGCCGATGGCCCGCGCGGCTCTGGCGGCCGGAGCCGACGGCGTGATCGTCGAGGTCCACCCGCACCCCGAGGAGGCGCTCTGCGACGGACCGCAGGCCCTGACCCCCGAGCTCTTCACAGCGATGATGGGCGACCTCCGGCGGATGGCGCAGGCGCTCGGCGTGAAGATGGCGTGAGCGAGGGGGCGCCCGCCGCGGCGAAAGCCGGATCGACGGCCGACGGATATAATCAGAGGTTCGGACGGCGGCTCCCCGGCGCCGTCCGTCGACACGTATGCCCCTGAAGCTCCCCTCCGTCGGAATCGTCTCGCTCGGCTGCCCGAAGAACCTCGTCGACACCGAGGTGATGCTCGGCTACCTGAAGCGCGAGGGGCTCGAGCTGGGCGACCCCGACACGTCCCGGGTCGTCATCGTGAACACCTGCGGCTTCATCGACCAGGCCAAGGAAGAGTCGGTAAACGCCGTCCTCGAGCAGGTCCGCCGCAAGGAGGCCGGGGAGGTCGACCGCGTCGTCGTCGCCGGCTGCATGGTCCAGAAGTACGGAGCCGAGCTCGCCGCCGAGATCCCGGAGGTCGACCACTTCCTCGGCCTCGACGAGCTCGAGAAGGCGCCCGCCGCGGCCCTCGGCCTGCCGTCGCTCGCGCGGTTCACGGCGAAGCCGCTCGCGACGCGCCTCTACGACGACCTCGCCCCGCGCGTCCTGACGGGCCGCCGCGGCTACGCCTACCTGAAGGTCGCCGAGGGGTGCAACAACCCCTGCACCTTCTGCACGATCCCGCAGATGCGCGGCCTCCAGCGCTCCCGGTCGGTCGAGTCGCTCGTCCGAGAGGCGCAGGGGCTCGAGGCGCAGGGGGTCTCCGAGCTCGTCCTCATCTCGCAGGACACGACGCGGTACGGCGAGGACCTCGGGCTCGGCCGCGAGGGGCTCGCGAAGCTCGTCGCGGAGCTCCTCCGGGAGACGGGCTTCCCGTGGGTCCGTTTCCTCTACGCCTACCCGAAGACGCTCCACGACTCCGTCCTCGAGCTGATGGCGGCCGAGGCGCGGTTCGTGTCGTACGTCGACATCCCGCTCCAGCACGTCTCCCGATCCGTCCTCGCCGGGATGCGGCGCGGCGGCGACCCGGAATCGTACCTGCGGCTCGTCGAGCGTCTCCGGAAGGCGGTACCCGGCATCGCCCTTCGATCGACCTTCATCGCCGGCTTTCCCGGCGAAGGGGACGTCGAGCACGAGGAGCTCCTCGCGTTCGTGAAGGCGGCCGAGCTCGACCACGTCGGCGTCTTCCCCTACTCGCCCGAACCCGGGTCCGGGGCGGAATCGCTCGGAGACCCGGTCCCGGCCCCGGTCAAGGGGGAGCGCTGCGCGGCCGTGATGGAGCAGCAGCGCGAGATCTCCCGCCGGAAGAACCGCGGGCTTCGGGGGAAGGTGCACGACGCGATCCTCGAAGGCGCCTCGTCCGAGTCGGAGATGCTCCTCGAAGGGAGGCTCCGGCGGCAGGCGCCCGAGATCGACGGCAAGCTCCTCGTCAACGACGTCCCCGAGGGCTTCGTCCCGCGGCCCGGCGCGATGGTCCGGGTCCGCGTGACGGGAGCGCACGACTACGACCTCGTCGGGCGCGTCGTCCCGTGAGGCGGCGGAGACCGTGAACGTCTATCCCGACCCGCTCCGCAGGTCCGACCTCCCGCGCGGAGGCGTCCTGACGATCGGCAACTTCGACGGCGTCCACCTCGGGCACCAGGCGATGCTGCGGGCCGTCGTCGCGCGCGCCCGGGAGCTCGACGCGCCCGCCCTCGTCCTGACGTTCGACCCGCACCCGACGACGGTCCTTCACCCGCAGCGGGCGCCGAAGCGGATCCAGACGCTCCGCCAGCGCGAGGAGGCGATCGCCGCCCTCGGGATCGACGGCCTCGTCGTCGTCCCCTTCACGCGCGACTTCGCCGCGATGCCCGCGGAGGAGTTCGTCCGGGACCTCCTCGGCCGCTGCCTCGGCGCTCGCGAGGCGTACGTCGGATCGGGTTTCGCGTTCGGCTGCGGGAAGAGGGGGAACGTGGACCTCCTCACGCGACTGGGGGAGGAATCCGGGATCCGCGTGGCGACGATCGACGTCGTCTCGAACGGTGACGCCCCCGTCTCCTCGACGAGGGTCCGCACGCTCGTCGAGGCGGGGGACGTCGCGGAGGCCGGGCGCCTCCTCGGCCGGCCGTACGCGATGGAAGGGGTCATCGCGAAGGGGGACCGGATGGGACGGAAGATCGGCTTCCCGACCATCAACCTGCGGTCCGACAACGAGCTCTACCCGCGGGACGGCGTCTACGTGACGGAGGTCCTCCTCCGCTCCTTCGAGCGGACCTTCAGCTGCGTGACGAACATCGGCCGCCGGCCGACCGTCTACGAGGACTACGCGACGACGATCGAGTCGTACATCCTCGACTTCTCCTCGGACGTCTACGGCGAGCCGATTCGCCTCTCGTTCCACGAGAGGCTCCGCGAAGAGCGCGTCTTCCCGTCGATGCTCGAGCTGACGGCACAGATCCGCCGCGACGTCGAGGCGACGCGCCTCTGGTTCCTCGCGAGAGGGAGGGGCTGATCGTGGACGCCGTCCTCCCGCGCGTGGCCCTCGGCCTCGCCGCTCTCGTCGTGGCGCGCCGCGCGCGCGGGCCGCGCGGCGCCGCGCTGGCGGGTGCGGCCGGAGCGGCCGCGGCGGCCGGCGCGGCGCTCCCGGCGTCCGCCTCCCCGTGGGCCTTCGGGGGCGTCCTGCTCGTCGCCGCGCTCGTCCTGACCGTACTCCGGGCGGACCTGCACTCGCCCCTCGTGTCGGAAGCGGCGGCCTTCACGTCTGCGCTCGCGGCCGGCGCGGCCGCCGTCTCGGCGCTCGCGCTCGCGGGCGCCGGGGCCAGCAGCGCGGCCGTCGGGGCGGGCGCGGCCTTCGCGGCGCTCAGCGTCTGGGGCGCGGAGGGGACGCGCGCCTGCGCGGAGGCCGGGTGGAGGCGGGGAGCGGCGTGGGGCACCGGCGCGGTCCTCGCCGGCGCCGTCGCCGCGGGGCTCGCGGCGCTCGCGGACCAGCTCCCGCCGCGGCTCACGCTCCTTGCCGCCGCGGCGGCGGTTCTCGTTTCCGTTCTTGCCTGGGTTCCAGCGCTCCTCCTCGAGAGGTCGCGCGTCCGTCGCGAGCTCGGCGAGGAAGCCCGGCTCGGGATCCTTCCCGAGGAGGACCTGACCGTCCTCGGAAGCCCGTGGCGGAGGCGCCGGGAGCCCCGCCTGGGGCGCTCGGACGAACGGCGCGAGTACGTCCGGAGCGCGCTCCTCCTCGCGGTCGCGCGCCAGCAGCAGCGCCGGAGGAGCGGCGAGGCGGTCCGCCTCCGCCAGCTCGAGGTCCTCGCCTTCCGGACCCGGGTGCGGCGCGCGGTGGAGGGGCGAATGGCCCGCTTCGCCGGCCTGACCGGCGACGCCGAGCCCTGAAGGCGCGCCCGCGCGGTCCCGCGCGGGGCGCGCCGTATCATCCGGAGGCTTGAGAGTCCTCCGCCCCATTCGGGCGCTCCTCCCGTCGCTCCTCCTCGCCGCATCGCCCGCTCCGGCCGAGACGCCGGCCGAAGCGACGCCGCGTTTCGTCCTCGGCGTGGCGCTCTCCGACCTCGAGCCGATCCGGGACCGGGAGCTGCGCGACGGCGAGCTCCTCTTCGCTTTCCTCTCGGCCGAGGTCGAGCGGGACGGCTGGGGAGCCCGCGCGGAGCTGCGTGCGCGCGAAGGCCGCTTCCGCGACTACTTCCCGGGCCCGGTCTGGCTCGAGGAGGGCTACGCCTGGGTCGGGACTCCGGTCGGCGAGCTCCGCGCGGGGAAGGTCCCGAGCGTCGTCGGCCTGGCCGACGAGACGTTCGGCGGGACCCTCTTCTCGCGGAACGGAGTCAACCGGAACCCCGACTG
>JAGOBQ010000181.1 GCA_017999215.1 Thermoanaerobaculia bacterium | reverse complement strand
CGGCATCGAGGGGCGGACGGTCGACGGGAACGACGTCGAGGCGGTCCTCGCCGCCGCAACCGAGGCGGCCGCGAAGGTCCGCGAGACCCGGATGCCGTTCCTCCTCGAGACGAAGACCTACCGCCTCCGCGGACACTTCGAGCCCGACGACCAGGGCTACGTCGACAAGGCCGAGCTCGCATCGTGGAAGGCGCGCGACCCGATCGCGGCCCTCCGCGCGAAGCTCCTCGAGAGCGGCGCGTTGACCGCCGACGCCGCGGCAGCGATCGAGACCCGAGTCGCCGGGCGCCTCGACGCCGCCTTCACGTTCGCCGCCGAATCCCCCTGGCCCTCCCTCGACGAGCTGACCACTCACGTCTACGCCTGAGAAGGACACGCCATGAAGACGATGACCCCCCACGACGCCATCGGAGAAGCCCTCGCCGAGGAGATGCGCCGCGACGCGACCGTCCTCGCGTTCGGCGAAGGGATCGCCACGAAGCGCCACGACCTCGTCGCGGAGTTCGGCGCCGCCCGCATCCGCAACACGCCCCTCGCCGAGGGGATCATGGCCGGCACCGCCGCCGGCGCCGCCGCGACCGGCCTGCGTCCCGTCGTCGACCTCCTCTTCGCCCCGTTCATGACGTTCGCGATGGAGGAGATCGTCAACAGCGCCGGCAAGCTCCGCTTCCTCTCCGGCGGCCAGTTCTCCTTCCCGATGGTCGCCCTCGCGATGACCGGCGCCGGCTGGGGCGTCGGCGCCCAGCACAACCACAACGTCGAGGCCTGGTTCGTCCACGCCCCGGGCCTCAAGGTCGTCATGCCGTCGACCGCGGCCGACTTCAAGGGGCTCCTGAAGTCCTCGATCCGCGACGACAACCCGGTCGCGTTCTTCCTCGACGTCGCGCTCCTCCACGCGCCCGGCGAGGTGCCGGAGGGCGAGCACCTCGTCCCGCTCGGGAAGGCCGCGATCCGCCGCCCGGGCACCGACGTGACGCTCGTCTCCTACGCCAAGACGGTCCTCGGCTGCCTCGCGGCCGCCGAGACGCTCGCCTCCGAGGGGATCTCGGCGGAGGTGATCGACCTTCGGACGCTCAAGCCGTGGGACGAGGAAGCCGTCCTCGCGTCGGTGAGGAAGACGGGCCGCCTCGTCGTCGTCCACGAGGCGAGCCGGACGTGCGGCGTCGGCGCGGAGATCGCCGCGACGGTCGCCGAGAAGGCGTTCGACGCGCTTCGGGCGCCGGTCATTCGCCTCGCCGGCCCCGACGCCCCGGCTGCGTCGAGCTGGGTCCTCGAGCAGGCGTTCGTCCCGCAGGCCGACGCGATCGTCGGCGCGGCGAGGAGCGCCGTCGCACGGTCGATGGTCCTCGCGACCGCCTGAGACGCGTCACCCCCGGTCGGCCCCGGCCGATGGGATCCAGCCGTTCGCGGCCGGACCCGTCGGTCGGGGCCTCTGCCCTTTGTCCTCCTTCCACGGCACGGGAGGTTGACGTTCGGGACCGCGGGACCCAGATTCTGAGAAAACGTCTCGTACCGGAGGTCCCGATGAGACTGTGCCGACCGTCCGAAGCGACGGCCCTTTCCGTCGTTTCGCTGGCCGTTTCCCTTTTCGCCCTCGCGCCCTCGGGCCCGGCCGCCGCGTCCACGCCCGAGGACGTCGATCCCCCGCCGGCGTGGCGCCCCTTCGAGCTCGGGTCGTACACCCGCCCCGTCTCGACACGCGTGGCGGAGGCGCAGAAAGCGTTCGACCAGGGGCTCGTCTGGGCCTTCGCGTTCAACCACGACGAGGCCGAGCGCGCCTTCGCCGAGGCGGCGCGGCGGGACCCCGCGCTCGCGATGGCGTGGTGGGGCATCGCGCTCGTCAACGGCCCGCACATCAACAACCCCGCCATGAGCGAGGACCAGTCGAGGAAGGCCTGGGAGGCCCTGAAGAAGGCCCGGGCGCTCGCCGCCGGCGCGAGCGACGTCGAGAGGGCGCTGATCGAGGCGCTGGGGGCGAGGTACGCCTGGCCGGCGCCGGCCGACCGAGCACCGCTCGACGCGGCCTACGCGAAGGCGATGCTCGCCGTCAGGGGCCGCTTTCCCGCCGATGCCGACGTCGCGACGCTCGCCGCCGAGGCGCTGATGGACACCCGCCCCTGGGACCAGTGGACGAAGGACGGCAAGCCCCAGCCCGGGACGGCGGAGGTCCTCGCCGCCCTCGAGACGGCGCGGAAGCTCGCGCCCGCGCACCCGGGCGCGCTCCACTTGACGATCCACGCCCTCGAGGCGTCGCCGTGGCCGGAGCGCGCCGCGGAGGCGGCCGACCGCCTCCGGGCCCTCGTCCCCGACTCGAGCCACCTCGTCCACATGCCCTCGCACATCGACGTGAGGACGGGCCGCTGGAAGGAGGCCGCGGAGGCGAACGAGAGGGCCATGGCCGCCGACCGGAAGTACTCGGCCCGGGCCGGCGAGATCGGCTTCTACAGGATCTACATGGCCCACAACGCCCACTTCCTCGCCTACACGGCGATGATGGAGGGCCGGCGCGAGGCGGCCCTCGAGACCGCGAAAGGCGTCGTCGCCGGCCTCAACCCCGCGTTCGTGAAAGAGAACGCCGCCTTCGCCGACGCCTTCCTGACCGTCGTCGGCGAGGCGCAGAAGCGGTTCGGCCTCTGGAAGGAGATCCTCGCCGCGAAGGCCCCGCCCGACGGCCTCCCGGTCTCGGCCGCGCACGCGCACTTCCTGCGCGGGGTGGCGCACGCCGCGCTCGGCGACGTCGCGGAGGCGAAGAGGGAGCGGGCCGCGTTCGCGGCCGCGCTCCCGAAGGTGCCGAAGGACTTCTACTGGGGGTCGAACCTCGCAACCGACGTCCTCGCGGTCGCCCTCCCCTACCTCGACGGCGAGATCGCCTACCGCGCCGGCGACCACGCGACCGCCGTCGCGAAGCTCCGCGAGGCGGTCGAGATGGAAGACGCGCTCAAGTACGACGAGCCGCCCGCCTGGACGGTCCCGTCCCGCCACGCTCTCGGGGCGGTCCTGATCGACGCGAAGCGTCCCGTCGAGGCCGAGTCGGTCTACCGCGAGGACCTGAAGAAGTACCCCGCGAACGGCTGGGCCCTCCGGGGCCTCGCGACGGCGCTCGAGATGCAGAAGAAGACGGCCGCGGCGGCGGAGGTCGAGGCGCGGTTCGCCGCCTCCTGGGCGCGGGCGACGGTCGACCTCGAGACGTCCTGCTACTGCGTGAGGAAGGGGCGCGCCGACGCTCCGTCGGGAGCGTCGGCGCTCGCCCGGGCGCGGGCCTCTCGGGAATAGATCGCGCAGGCCGACCCCATCGCCGCGAACTCCCCCGACTTCGGGAGGACGACGCGGAGGCGCCCCTGGCTGGCCCTGATCCGCTCCGCGCAGGCCGTCCGCGAGCCGGAGCTTCAGCCGCCTCCAGGCCGTCGCCGGGAGGGAACCCTCCGGTATCGAGAACGCGCGCCGGATCAGGGTGGGATGCTGGAGGAGGCGGCGACCTGCCGCCTCGCAGCACGACGCTGGCTCCCCGTGCGGCCCCGGAGAGCGCCGAAGCCCCGTTTCGGGCATCATTCGCGGTCGGGTTCGGCGGTCGCAGCATCCCGCCGGGCCCCGGCAAGGGGGTTCCGTGTACCAGATCGTCAAGCGCGAGCAGTTCTCCGACGTGACCTTCCTCTGGGACGTCCACGCTCCCGACGTCGCGAAGGCGGCCCGGCCGGGCCACTTCGTGATGCTCCGGCTGGACGAGGGCGGGGAGCGGATCCCGCTCACCGTCGCCGACTACGACCCGGAGTGGGGGACGGTCACGATCGTCATCCAGGCGCTCGGCAAGACGACGCGGGAGATGATGCGGGCCTACAAGGAAGGCGACACCTTCGCCGACTTCGTCGGGCCGCTCGGCCTCGAGAGCCACGTCGGCAAGGTCGGGCACGTCGTCCTCGTCGGCGGCGGCCTCGGCGTCGCCCCCGTCTTCCCGCAGTTGCGCGCCTTCAAGGAGGCCGGGAACCGGACGACCGGGATCATCGGCTTCCGCAACAAGGACCTCGTCTTCTGGGAAGACCGCTTCAGTCGCTACTGCGACGACCTGATCGTCTGCACCGACGACGGCTCCTACGGCAAGCCCGGCTTCGTCACCTCGGCGCTCCAGGAGGTCCTCGAGAGGGAGAAGCCCGACCTCGTCGTCGCGATCGGCCCGCTCCCGATGATGCGCGCCTGCTCCGAGGTCTCGCGCCCGTTCGGCGTGAAGACGATGGTCTCGCTGAACGCGATCATGGTCGACGGCACCGGCATGTGCGGCTCCTGCCGCGTGACGGTGGGCGGCGAGACGAAGTTCGCCTGCGTCGACGGACCCGACTTCGACGGCCACCTCGTCGACTTCCCCGAGCTCCAGCTCCGCCAGGAGCGCTTCAAGCCTCAGGAGACGCAGGCGAAGGACGACTTCTCGAAGGTCTGCTCCATCGAGGAGCAGCTCTTCGAGATGAACAAGCGGAACTACAAGAAGTTCAAGGACCTCGACGAGCACGCCGTGAAGATGCCCGAGCGAAACGCGCTCGAGCGCTCGCGCAACTTCGAGGAGGTCAACCTCGGCTACACGATGGCCGACGCGCTGCAGGAGGCGGACCGCTGCATCCAGTGCGCCCGCCCCACCTGCGTCGCGGGCTGCCCCGTCTCCATCGACATCCCCCGCTTCATCCGGCACCTCCTCGTCCGCGACCTCGAAGGCGCCCTCTCCGTCATCCAGGAGAGCAACCTCTTCCCCTCGATCTGCGGCCGCGTCTGCCCGCAGGAGTCGCAGTGCGAGATCCAGTGCATCCTGGAGAAGAAGATGGAGCCGGTCGCCATCGGGCGGCTCGAGCGCTTCGTCGGTGACTTCGCCCCGCTGCCGGACGTGAAGCCCCCCGAGAACGCCGGGACGCTCGGGAGGGTGGCCGTCGTCGGCTCCGGCCCGGCCGGCCTCGCCTGCGCGGGCGACCTCGCCCGCAAGGGGGCCGACGTCACCGTCTACGAGGCGCTCCACGTCGTCGGCGGCGTCCTGAAATACGGCATCCCGTCGTTCCGCCTCCCGCGGACGACGATCGACCGCGAGGTGAAGGCGCTCGAGAAGCTCGGCGTGAGGTTCGAGACGAACAAGGTCATCGGCAAGACGTTCACGATCGACCAGCTCAAGGGCGAGATGGGCTACGACGCCGTCTTCATCGGGACCGGCGCGGGCTTCCCGATGTTCCTCGGCATCCCGGGCGAGCACGCGGGCCAGGTCTACAGCGCCAACGAGTTCCTGACCCGCATCAACCTGATGCACGGGAACAAGTTCCCCTTCGAGGACACGCCGATCGCCATGGGCAAGAAGGTCGCGGTCTTCGGCGCGGGGAACACCGCGATGGACTGCCTCCGCGTCGCGCGGCGCCTCGGGGCCGAGGAGGTCCACTGCATCTACCGGAGGACCGAGGCCGAGGCCCCCGCCCGCGTGGAGGAGATCCGCCACGCGAAGGAGGAGGGAATCCACTTCAACTGGCTGATGAGCCCGACGGAGATCCAGGTCGACGAAAAGGGAGACGTGAAGGCCGTCGTCGTCGAGAAGATGCAGCTCGGCGAGCCCGACAAGTCGGGCCGGCGCCGCCCCGTCCCGACGGGCGAGCACGAGACGTTCGCGTGCGACACGGTCATCTACGCCCTCGGCACGCGCGCGAACCCCGTCATCGCCCGCTCGGCGCCGGACCTCGGGGTCCGCGGCGAGGGGTACGTCAACGCCGACGCGAAGACGCAGGCGACGAACCTCCCCGGCGTCTTCGCCGGCGGCGACATCGTCACCGGCGGCGCGACGGTCATCCTCGCGCTCGGCGCGGGCCGCCGCGCGGCGCGCGCCATCGAGAAGTACCTGAAGACGAAGGAGTGGCCGGTCGTCCTCGAGGACGAGGCCGCCGGCGCCGGCGTTCCGATCCCCGTGCCGGCCGCGGCCGCGTGCGCGAAGTGCCGTCGCCCCTTCGAGCCCGGCGAGGAGGATCACCTCTGCTGCGGCGGCGAGAAGGTCACCTGGACCTGCACCTCCTGCCAGAAGGTCTCCGAGGGTTTCGCGTTCCCCTACGGCCTCTGCCCCGCCTGCGGCGGGACGCTCGAGCTGGGCCACGCCACCGACGTCACGTCGGAGGCGGCCGTCGCGGCGATCCGGCACGCCTTCGAGATCGAGCTCGGCGGCATCACGTTTTACTCGCGCGGCGCGAAGGAGCTCGAGGCGAAGGACCCGGACCTCGCGAAGCTCTTCCGCGACCTCGCCGAGATGGAGCGCGGGCACATGGAGATCCTCGCCCGCCGCTACCACGTCGAGGCGCCCGCGGAGTCCGCGACGATGCGGCTGGAGCCGGCCCAGATCGCCGTCTACGCCGGAGCCGACGTGAAGGACTTCACCGGCGCCGCCCTCCTCCGCCTCGCGGTCCACCTCGAGAAGCGGGCTCGGGCTTTCTTCCTCGACGCCGGCCGAAAGTTCCCGACCGGCTCGCACGAGTGGAGGCTCTACCGCGAGCTCGAGGCCGAGGAACGCGAGCACGTCGACATGCTCTCGACCGTCCTCGCGCGGATCGTGGCGGACAAGCCGGTCGTCGTGTAGCGGAGCATCGGCCCGGCTCGGCACGAAGGAGAGTCCCCCGGCGGGACGGCCGCGGGAAGATACCGCCGTCGCCATCGCCGAAGCGAAGGATCATCGATCGGGAGGTCCCCATGCTCGTCCGCCGCCGCCTCGCCTCCGTTCTGCTCCTCGTCCTCCTCGCCCTCGGCGCTCCCGCCGCGGCGTCGCGGGAGGACGAGCACGCGGACGACGGGATGCGGCCGTCGGTGGCGCGCCTCGCGTGGCTCGAGGGAAACGTCTCGGTCGCGCGCGGCGAAGCCCCGGACGAGTGGCAGCCCGGGGCCGTCAACGAACCGCTGACGACGGGCGACCGGCTCCGGGTCGGGAGCGACGGCCGCGCGGAGCTGCAGCTCCGGGGCGCGGTCCTCTTCCTCGCCCCCGGGACGGAGATCGCCCTCTCGAACCTCGCGCGGGACGCCCGCTCCCTCGCCCTCTCCTCGGGCACGGCCACCGTTCGCGTCTTCGACTCGCGCGGTGCGCGGGAGGTGGAGATCGCGGCTCCGAACGTTTCCGTCGCCCTCGAGCTTCCCGGGGCCTACCGGATCGACGTGGGCGCGTCCGGCGACAGCTCGATCCGCGTCGCACGGGGGCGGGCCCGAGCCGCGACGGCGGAGGGAGAGGTGCGGATCGGCTGGGGCGAACGGATGCGGGTCTTCGGCCTCGCCCGGCCTTCTTACGACGTCGTCGACTTCGGGCTCGGCGACGCGTGGGACCGTTGGGTCGAGAGGCGTTCCCGAAGGCTCCGCGACGTCCGGTCCGCCGCTCGAGTCCACGCCGACGTCCTTGGAATCGACGACCTCGACGAATGGGGGGACTGGGAGAGCACCTCCGAGTGGGGATGGGTCTGGTTCCCGAGGGTGAGCCGAGCCGACTGGACTCCGTATCGCTTCGGAAGCTGGACCTGGCGCGCGCCGTGGGGCTGGGCCTGGCTCTCGGCCGAGCCCTGGGGCTGGGCCCCCTATCACCACGGCCGCTGGGGCCTCGTTCGGAACCGCTGGGCCTGGGTCCCGGTCGGACCGAGGGAACCTCGCCCGGCCTGGTCTCCGGCGACCGTCGCCTTCGTCGAATCCGAGCCCGGGCAGGACGCTCCGCTCGGGGGGGACGGATTCGTCGGCTGGTTCCCTCTCGGACCGCGCGAGCCGCTCCACCCGTGGTGGACCCGCTCGACGGAGCCGGCGAGCGACCCGTCATACCGCCACCTGCACCGCGACCGCGCCCTCTACCTCCCGCGCGCCGTCTTCGCCCGCGGCCGATTCGGCGAGCGCGATCTCGTCCACG
>JAGOBQ010000180.1 GCA_017999215.1 Thermoanaerobaculia bacterium | reverse complement strand
TCCACTTCATGGTCGGTGCCTCCTCTCGCCCACAGAGGGGTTTACAGAAGACTAGCGGACAAACCATTCGAGGGTGGATAAGATCCCAGACCTCTTGTCGCGCACCCCCCTCCCCCCCCGGCGCGCATTTCACTCCCGAAGGGAGATCCATATGAACTCACCGGCCCGGAGAGTCGCCCTCTCGTCGATCGCCGTCCTCGCAGTCGCGCTCATGGCGCCGCCAGCAATGGCGATCTCGGACGGGATCGTCATCAGCCAGATCTACGGCGGCGGCGGCAACGCTGGCGCGACCTACACGAACGACTTCATCGAGCTCTTCAACCGCGGGACGGTCGCGGTCGACATCGGTGGATGGTCGGTGCAGTACGCGTCGAGCACCGGGACCTCGTGGACGAATAAGACGAACATTCCGGCTGGGACGACCATCCAGCCGGGGAAGTATTTCCTCATCGTTGAGGCAAGCGGCGGCGCGGTCGGGAGCCCGCTCCCGGCCGCGGATCTGACCGGCGGGATCAACATGTCCGGCACAGGAGGCAAGCTCGCCCTCGTCAACACCACGACGACGATCGGCGCGATCGCCTGCCCCGGGGCGGCCGATGGAGTCGTCGACTTCATCGGATTCGGTACCACCGCAAACTGCTACGAAGGGGCAGGCCGTGCTCCTGCCCCGAGCAACACGACCGCCGACATTCGCGGCAACGGCGGTTGCACCGAGACCGACAACAACAACTTGGACTTCGCGACGGGCACGCCCACCCCGCGCAATTCCGCCTCGCCTGCGAACGTCTGCGCCGTCGTCGACACGCCCCCGTCCGTCTCCTCCACGAACCCCACCGCCGGCGCGACGGCCGTTCCGGTCGCCTCGAACATCACCGTCACCTTCACGGAGCCCGTGACGGTATCCGCGGCTTCGTTCACGCTCGAGTGCCCCTCCGGGATCCCCTTCGCGGGAGGGTTCACCGTCTCGGGGAGCGGGACGGCGACCATCACGATCGACCCCACGGGCGACCTGCCCGCGGGCACCGCGTGCGACGTCGGCGTGATCGCCGCGAGCGTCACCGACCTCGACGGGACGGCCGACCCGATGACCTCCGGGTACGCCTGGACGTTCACGACGGCCTCCCCGACCCCGGCCCTCTCCATCAACGACGTCTCCCAGAACGAGGGGAACTCCGGGACGACGACGTTCGCGTTCACCGTGAGCCTGACGGTGCCGGCGCCGACCGGCGGCGTCACGTTCGACATCGCAACGGCCGACGGTACCGCCACGACGGCCGACAACGACTACGTCGCGAGCTCGCTCACCGGGCAGACGATCCCCGCCGGGAGCTCGACCTACACCTTCAACGTGACGGTGAACGGCGATACGACCGTCGAGGCGAACGAGACCTTCGTGGTGAACGTCACGAACCTGACGGGCGCGACGGTCGCCGACGGGCAGGGGCAGGGGACGATCACGAACGACGACGTCGCGCTGACGCCCATTCACGACATCCAGGGGAACGGCCTCGCCTCACCGCTCGACGGTTCCGCCGTCACGACGCGGGGGATCGTCACCGCGCGCAAGTTCAACAACGGGTTCTTCATTCAGGAGCCGGACGCCACCGTCGACGCCGACCCGGCGACCTCCGAGGGGCTCTTCGTCTACACCGGCGCCGCGCCCACCGTGGCCGTCGGCGACCTCGTCCAGGTGGCCGGCACCGTCGACGAGTTCGTCCAGACGGGGAACTTCGGCTCCGTCACGGAGCTCGTCGGCCCGCTCACGATCACGGTCGTCTCCACCGGGAACCCGCTCCCGGCGGCGACGGCGCTCACGACGACGATGCCTTCTCCGGCGGGGAGCTGGTACCAGCTCGAGCACCTCGAGGGGATGCGCGTCAGCGTCCCCGGGTTCCTCGTCACGGCCGCGACGGACGGGAACCCCGGCGGCAACTACACGACGGGGACCTCCTACGGCGATTGCTACGGAGTCGTCACGGGCGTCGCCCGGCCGCTCCGCGAGGACGGAATCGCCTATCCGAACAACCCGCCCGCCGGCACCAGCATCCCGCCGCTCCTCCGCTGGGACGGGAACCCCGAGCAGCTCCGCGTCGACACCGACGGTCAGGTCTCGGCGACCCGAATCAACCTCTCGGCCCGGACGGTCCTCCCGGCCTTCGACGGCGTGCTCGACTACGCCTTCAGCCGCTACTCGATCCTCCCCGACGTCGGCAGCCTCCCGGCCAGCCCCGCCGAGTTCCCCCCGACGGCCGTCACGGCGCCCCTTGCGAGCGAGTTCACGGTCGCCTCGTACAACCTCCAGCGCTTCTTCGACGACGTGAACGACCCGGCGATCAGCGAGCCGGTCCTGACGCCGACCCAGTACGAGGCGCGCCTCGCGAAGGCCTCCCTGCACGTCCGGGACTTCCTGCTCGCGCCCGACGTCGTCGGCGTCGTCGAGGTCGAGAACCTCTCGACGCTCCAGACGCTCGCGACGCGCATCAGCACGGACGCGGTGGCGGCGTCGCAGCCCGACCCGCTCTACCAGGCCTATCTCATCGAGGGGAACGACGTCGGCGGGATCGACGTCGGGTTCCTCGTGAAGACCTCTCTCGTCGGCGCGAACCCGCGTGTCCAGGTCCTCTCCGTGACGCAGGAGCTCGACGGGACGCTCTTCACGAATCCGGACACCTCGACAGAGACCCTCAACGACCGGCCGCCGCTCATGCTCCGGGCCATCGTTCACGGCGCCAGCGGCGGGACGTACCCTGTGACCGTCCTCGTGAACCACCTCCGTTCGATGAACGACGTCGACAGCGACGCCGCCGGCTCGTACGGCTGGCCGACCCTCGGCGCACGCGTCCGCGCCAAGCGTCAGGCGCAGGCCGTCGACCTCGCGAACCTCGTCCAGACGCTCCAGGGCGAGAACGTCATCCTCGTGGGCGACTTCAACGCGTTCGACGTGAACGACAGCCTCGGCCATCTGATGGCGACGATCGTCGGCGCGCCCGCCGACGACGCGACCACGGCCGTCGCGGGCGACGGCGCCGACCTCGTGAACCCGGACCTCGTCGACCTCGGCGCGGCCTCTCCGGCCGACGAGCGCTATTCCTACGTCTACGGCTTCACGGCCCAGAAGCTCGACCACGCGCTCGTCAGCGCGGCGCTCGTGAGCTCGAGCCTCGCCCGTCGCGTCGAGTACGCGCGCATCAACGCCGACTTCCCCGAGATCGACCGTTCGACGCCGACGGCCCGTCTCTCGGACCACGACCCGCTCGTCGTCTACGTCCAGGCCGCCGCCCTCGCGTCCGCCGGCGTTTCGGTCACCATGACCGACGCCCCCGACCCGGTCTTCCCCGGCGCCGGCCTGACGTACACGATCACGGTCACGAACGCCGGACCGGACCCGGCCACGACGCTCGTCCTGACGAACGCCCTTCCCGCGGGCACCGTCTTCGCCTCCCTGTCCAGCCCCGCGGGCTGGACCTGCACGACCCCCGCGGTCGGTGCGTCGGGCACCGTGACGTGCTCCGCCGCGATTCTCGCGGCTGCCGCGAACGCGGCCTTCACTCTCGACGTCACCGTCGACGCCGCCACCCCCGGCGGTACGGTCCTCTCGAGCACCGCGAGCGTCGCGGCCGTTTCCGGTGACCCGGACCCCGCCGACAACTCCGCGACAGCCACGACGACGGTCCAGACGCCGCCCGCCGTCTTCGCGACGAAGTCGGTTGCGGGCGCCTATCAGCCCGGCGGCGCCGTGACGTACACGATCGTGCTCTCGAACAACGGCTCCACCGCCCAGCTCGACAACCCCGGCGACGAGCTGACCGACGTCCTCCCTTCGAGCCTCGTCCTCGTCTCCGCGAGCGCGACCTCCGGCACGGCCGTGGCGACGGTCGCGACGAACACGGTCACCTGGAACGGCTCGATCCCGGCGGGCGGCTCGGTCACGGTCACGATCGTCGCGACGATCTCGTCTTCGGTCACCGTCGGCACGTCGATCTCGAACCAGGCGACCGCCGCGTATGACGCCGACGGGAACGGGACGAACGAGGCCTCGGCCCCGAGCGACAACCCGTCGACCGGCGCCGCGGGAGACCCGACCGTCTTCACCGTGAACCGCGACGCGTCCGGCGCCGCCGTCGTCCCCACGCTGGACGCGGTCGGCCTCGGGATCCTGTCGCTCCTCGTCGCGCTCGGCGGCGCGCTCGTCCTCGGGCGGCGCCTCTCGTAGCGCCGGTCGCCGATCCTCCGGTCCGCGAAGGGCCGGGAGCCGCGAGGCTCCCGGCCCTTTTCCTATGCGCGGTCCGTCAGAACGCGACGTCGACGCCGGCCACGAAGCGGCGGCCCGGCGAGGGGTAGCCCGCGACCTCGGCGTAGTCGCGGCCGAGGAGGTTCGTGACGCGGAGGAACGGCGAGAGGCCCCAGGCGACCGGAGGCAGGGTCAGGGCGCCGTCGAGCCGGAAGTAGGCGGGGCTCGTGACGCGCAGGTAGGTCGTCGCGTCGACGTCGTCCCTCTCACCGACCCAGAGTCCGGTCACCTCGGCGCTCGCGCCGCGGCCGAGGTCCTCGCCGACGGTCAGCGACGCGCGCTGCTTCGGCCGCCGGAGGAGCGGAAGGCCGGTGTCGCGGTCTTCGGTGTCGAGCCGGGTCCAGGCGGCTCGGGCCCAGGCCGTCCGCGTCAGCGGCATGAAGAGCCGGGCCTCGACGCCCGTCATCCGCGCGCGGCCGACGTTCACGTTCTTCTGGAACGCGAAGTCGTACCGGATCAGGTCCTTCACGTCGCTCCGGAAGACGGTCGCCTCGAGGGAGGCGCCACCACCGAGGGCCCACTCCGCCCCTGCCTCGTACGAGACCGAGCGCTCCGGCTCGAGCGCCGCGTTCCCGGAGAAGGGGTAATAGAGCTCGCCCGTCGCCGGGGCCCGGAAGGCCGATCCGGCCGCGGCGCGGAACCGGAGCGCGGAGGAGGCCTTCCAGGAGAGAGCGACGCGCGGGTTCGTCGACGCGCCGAAGGCGTCGTGCTCGTCCCGCCGGACGCCGGCCGTGACGACGAAGCGGTCCCGGGCGAGGGAGAGGCGGTCCTCGGCGAAGACCGACCAGGTGCGCGTCGTCAGGCCGTCGAGCTGGACGCCGTACGCGTCCTCGTTGTCCACCTTCGTCCGCTCGAGGTCGGCGCCGACGGAGATCCTGTTCGCCGAGCCCTCGTGGGAGAGGACGAGACGTCCCCCGGTGCGCCGGGCGCGCGTCTCGGAGAACGTGAAGCCCCAGGGCTCGTCCGGGTCGGAGAACGTCGGCTCGTCGGTCGCGTATGTGCCGACCGCTTCGAGCCTCGTCCGCGCGCCGAGCGCGACGGAGAGCGGGAGGGAGACGAGGGTCGTGTCGGCCGTGGTGAAGCGGCGCGGCGTCGTCGTCGCCCCCTCGAAGGGGATCCCCGTCCGCGACGTCTCGCGCCGGACGGTGACGCCCGTCCGTACCCCCTCCGAGAGGCCCAGGTCGAGCGCGGCGGAGAGGTCGGTCCCGGCGAAGAACTCGTTCGGGAGGTCGCCGTCCGCGGTGGTCCGCCGGTACCCCGCGGTCACGCCGATCGTGCCGCGCCGCCAGGCGGCGTTCACGCCCCCCTCGCGTGTCGAGACGTTCCCGAGGCCGAAGTGCGCCCGGCCGGAGAAGCCATCGGCTTCGGCCTTCCGGGTAAAGAGCTGGACGACGCCCCCGATCGCCTCGGAACCGTAGAGCGCCGAGAAGGGGCCTCGGACGACCTCGACCCTCTCGAGGTTCGCGGTCCCGAGCGAGGAGAGGTCGACGCCTCCGAAGTAGGGGCTGTTCAGCTTGACGCCGTCGACGAGGACGAGAGCCGAGTTGGAGTTCGCCCCGCGCAGGAAGAGCGACGTGACCCCGCCCGGCCCCCCGCTCTGCGCGACGCCCACGCCGGGAACGCTCCGGAGGAGGTCGGCGACGGTCGTGGCGCGGGAGCGCTCGATGTCGGCCCGGTCGAGGACGGTCGTCGCCACGCCGAGGGTGGAGGCGTCGGCGGGAGCCGCCTCGGCGGTGACGACGATCTCCGTCGAGACGGGAGCCGGGCCCGACCGCGGCGCCTGGCCGTAGGCGGACGAAGAGAGGACGAGCGGGAGGAGGAGGACGACGAGAGGGATGCGGTTCAAGAGGCCTCCGTTCGGCTTCGGCCTGCCGTCCCATCGGAAGGGGCGGGAGGCGCGCGCGGAGGCGTCTCCCGCGACCTCTCGAGCCCCGGAGACGGCGCGGCGGGTTGCGATGGGCCTCGGGCAGGTCTCCTGGCTCCCGGATCGTCCGCGGAAGGACCCCTTCCCGGAGGCGAAACCCGCGTCGCGGATCGCTCGCCGCCAGTGGGATGTCGTCCTTCGCGTCCCCGGTCACAGTGGCGGGGGCCGCGCGGGAATCTCACCCGCCTCCCCCTCTCGCCCCCCGGCGGGCGGGGGGCCCGAGACCCGCTGGAAGAACCGGTCGCGGAGGATAGCACCCGGCCCGCGAGGGGCGCCGGCGCGCGGGTTCGAGCCGGGTCAGGCGCCGGCGAGCGCCCCGAGGCGCTCCCCGACCCGGACCGGGCCGTGCGGGCGGCTCCACGCGAACGTGGAGGCCTTCTCTCCGCCCACGAGGAGGACGACGGTGGAGCCGAGCTCGAACGTCCCGAGGTCGTCTCCCGGCGCGCACGGGAGCCCGTCGACGGCGAGGCGGTCCCGTCGCCCGAGCGCGCGTCCCCCGAGCCACCGCGCGTCGACGACGACGCCCCCGACGTGCGTCGCGGCGACCATCACGGCCGCGACGTCGAGCCCCTCGTCCTCGCCTGCTCCTTCCGCGATCCAGTAAGCGCGGCGGTTCCTCACGTAGAGGCCCGGGGTGAACGCGGTCGAGGCCTCGTTCACCGGCCAGAGCTCCCCCTCGACGCGCCCGACGGCCTGGACGCTCCCCGTACACGGGACGTGGATCCGGTGGTAGTCGCGCGGCGAAAGGTAGAGCGTCGCGTACGCCCCGCCCTCGAAGCGCTCCGCGAGCGGGTCGGAAGCGAGCAGCTCGTCGAGGCGGTACGGGAGCCCCTTCGCCTGGATGAGCGTGCCCTCCTCGATTCGCCCGGATGCGACGAGGGCGCCGTCCACGGGCGAGCTGACGCCGCCCGGCACCGTCGGCTCCTGAGGGCGGAGGCCCGGCTTCAGCCGCCGGGTGAAGAAGTCGAGGAAGGAGACGTACTCGGCGAGCGGTCTCTCCGCTTCGCCGAGGTCCACGCGGTAGGAGGCGGCGAAGCGCCCCAGGAGCGGCGCGCGCAGGGACCGCGGCAGTCGGGTCCTCGCCAGCAGCCCGACCGCGGCCGAGCCCGCCTTCTTCGGATAGAGGCCGAGGAGCCGCAGGGAGAGGGGCGGAGCCGCATCGGACATGAGCCGATTATGATAGGGGTCTTTCCGCGTCCGGATTCACTGCCCCGAGGAGGAGAGCGCGATGAGCACTGCAACCGAGACCCTGGCCGGCAAGCCCCTGTCCTCCAACCCCCACCTCCTCTCGTGGGTCGAGGAGTGCGCAAAGCTCTGCAAGCCCGACCGGGTCGTCTGGTGCGACGGCAGCGAGGAGGAGAAGGAGCGCCTGACGGCTCTCGCCGTCTCGACGAACGTCCTCATCCCGCTCAACCAGGAGAAGCTCCCCGGCTGCTACCTCCACCGCTCGGACCCGGCCGACGTCGCGCGGGTGGAGCACCTCACCTTCATCTGCACGAAGACGAAGGAGGAGGCCGGGCCGAACAACAACTGGATGGCGCCCGACGAGGCGTACCGGAAGCTCGGCGCGCTCTTCGACGGCTCGATGAAGGGGCGGACGATGTACGTCATCCCCCACGTCATGGGGCCGATCGGCTCGCCACAGGCGGAAGTGGGCGTCGAGGTGACCGACCGCGTCTACGTC
>JAGOBQ010000179.1 GCA_017999215.1 Thermoanaerobaculia bacterium | reverse complement strand
CCCCGGGACCGCGGGCTGCCCGGGGGAGGCCGCGGAGACCCCGGCGCCCCCCGTCCCGGCGGAACGCCCCCGCTTCGTGCCGCGCGGCGACGGCCCCGCTCCGGGTCCGTTCCCGGCCCGGCGCGGTCCGCGCCTCGCGGGAGCGGTGCGGCTCTTCATCGGCGCCGGGCGCGACGCCGGGATCCGGCCCGCCGATCTGTTCGGCGCCATCACGAACGAGGCGAAGCTCCCGTCCCGCGCGATCGGGGCGATCGAGATCGCCGACCGCTTCTCGCTCGTGGAGGTCCCCGGCGAGTCGGCCGACGCCGTCATCGAGGCGCTTCGCCGGACGACGCTCCGGGGGCGGAAGGTCCTGGTCCGGCGGGAGCGCCCCGCGCCGCCGCGACGGCCGTTCCCGCCGCGCGGCGAGGGCTGAGGCGGGCGGCGGCTCGTCCTTCGGCGCCTTACGAGTCGGTTCACGTTCCCGCACGGACCGGAGCGGGCCGGTCTCTTGCGCGGATTGGACGAGTCCGCTAGTTTATCGAAAACGATCTCATCGGGGCGGGTGGACGTTCATCCGTGTCCCAAGGAGGACCTGAACAGATGATGCGCCGTCTGCTCCTGCCGGGAGTCTTTGCTGCGCTCGCGATCGCCTCGCCCGCCCCGGCAGCGACGTTCCTCGTGACCACGACGGCCGACAGCGGTCCCGGATCGCTCCGGCAGGCGGTGGCGGACGCCAATGCGAGCGCCGGCCCCGACGCGATCGCCTTCTCGGGGCTCGCCTGGCCGGCGACGATCTCGCTCGTCGCTCCGAGGATGGACGTCGTCGGGGAGCTGACGATCGAGGGGCCCGGTCCAGGGCTCCTCACGATCGAGGGGGACGGAACGATCACGGGTCTCTTCCGGCTGAATCGCTCGGCCGACGTTCAGAACCGGCTCGTCCTTCGCGGGGCGACGGTCCGTTCGTTCCGGTACCTCTATGGCGGCGCGATCGAAGGATACGGGGCGACGGGACCGGAACCGCTCGAGTCCGTCATCGAGGTCGACGGGTGCGTCTTCGAGGAGAACGGGTGGGCGAGCGGCGATCCGAACGCCCAGGGGGGAGCGATCTACGCCTCCGGCTCCCTGACGATCCGGCGGTCGGAGTTCGTCGGGAACACGACGGGCGGCAACGGCGGGGGGGCCATCCAGTCGTCGGGACCGCTCCTCATCGAGGACAGCCTGTTCTGGGGGAACTCGGCGGAAAGCGACGGCGGGGGCGCGATCCGGATCCTCGGCTCGGGCGCGGTGACCCGCCGGATCGCCAATTCGACCTTCTCCGACAACCACGTCACCGTCGACAGCGCGAACAACGACGGCGGCGGCGCGATCGCCTTCGTAGGGCTCGGCGCCGGAACCGGCCTCCAGGTCTACAACTGCACGTTCGCGGGGAATTCCACGGTCCAGGGCGGGGGAGGAGCGATCTTCTTCGCGAGCTCCGCCGCCCCGAGCTTCTCCAGCCTCACGATCAGCAGCAGCGTCTTCGCTGCGAACACGTCGGCCGGCTCGCCGAACGACCTCTCTCCGGAGCCGGAGGCGAGCGTCACGGCCGACTACAGCCTCTTTCAGGGGCACGCGAGCGCCGCGGCAGCCGGAATCGACAGCACGGTCTCGAGCCTGTTCGGCGTCGACCCGCTTCTGGGTTCGATCGTCGACAATGGAGGACCGACGCGGACACGGCGGCCCGGCAGCGGCTCGCCGGCCATCGACGCCGGAACCAACGCCCTCGGCCTCTCCTGGGACCAGCGCGGGGAGGGCTTCCCGCGCGTCGTCGGCAGCGCGGCCGACATCGGTGCCCACGAGACGGGCACGACGGACCTGTACGCCCTGACGGTCCTGCGAACCGGCCCGGGGGCCGGGGCCGTCGCGTCGGCCGACTTCGGGATCGCCTGCGGAAGCGAGTGCACCGACGTCTACGGCGCGGGGGCCGTCGCCGCCCTAGCGGCGCTGCCGGAGGCCGGCTCGGGCTGCGCGGGCTGGAGCGGGGGGGGGTGCTCGGGGCGGGGCGCGGGCGCCGTCACGATGACCGCGACGCAGTCGGTGACGGCGCGGTTCGAGATCGCGCCGGCGCCGGGCGGCGAGACGCTGACCGTGAGCATCGTCGGGAACGGAACGGTGACCTCCCTTCCCGCGGGGATCGATTGCGCGCCGACCTGCAGCTTCTCCTTTGCGGCCGGAGCTCAGGTGACGCTCAGCCCGTCGCCCGCCCCGGGCTGGGCGGGCACGACCGGCGATCCGTGCGTGCCGGGGGCGGCGAGCTGCACGGTGACGATGGCCGGCGCGCGGAACGTGACGTTCTACTTCCTCGACTCCGCCGCCGCGCCGGTCGCGCTGACGGTGACTCGTTCCGGGAGCGGGACCGGGACGGTCGCGAGCGACCTGCCGGGGATCGCGTGCGGCGTCGACTGCGCGGAGAGCTACACGCGGAACTCACTCGTCACGCTCACCGCGGCTCCGCAGTCCGGCTCCACGTTCGCCGGATGGAGCGGCGGGCCGTGCAGCGGGACGGCACCGACCTGCGTCGTGCCGATGACGCAGGCGCGGGCCGTGGACGCGGCGTTCACTCTCCGGGAGCCGGCGTCCGTGCCCGGGCTCGGGGCGCTCGGGAGTTTCCTCCTCGCCAGCCTCCTCGCGGGGGTCGGCGCCCTCGCGATCCGCCTTCGCTGAGGCGAATCCGGCCGTCCCGGGCTGCGGCGACGCGGCCCGGGACGGCGCCTCCCCGGCGCGCGAAGCTTCGACTCTGCTATCTTCCCGGCACGATCCAGGACGATACGGGGGGGGGATCGTGAACAATGCACGATTTCACGCCTGACCCCGGTTGCGGGAGGGACGATGGCGACGAAGAAGGAGAAGTCCCTGGCGGAGCGATTCGCGGAGGCGAAGGGGCGGGTCGAGCAGCTCACGAAGAGGCCGACGAACGACCAGCTCCTGGATCTCTATGCGTTCTACAAGCAGGCGACGGAAGGCGACGTGGCGGGGAGCCGCCCCGGCCTCCTCGACCTGAAGGGGCGGGCGAAGTTCGACGCCTGGTCGAAGGCGAAGGGGCTGGCGAAGGACGAGGCGATGAAGAGGTACGTCGCGCTCGTCGACGCGCTCCGGGAGGAGCTCGGCTGAGTTGATCTTCCTCGCGGAGCTCCGGGCCGAGCACGTCCTGATCGACCGCGTGGCGGCGTCGCTCCGGAGCTACGCGGCGGCGCGCGCCCGGGGAGAGGGAGACCCGTCCGACGGCGCGGCGTTCCGGCGCTTCCTCCGGCTCTGGGCCGGGGCGTGGCACCACGCGCGGGAGGAGGAGACGCTCTTCCCGGCGCTCGCCGAGAAGGCGGAGCTGGCGCTTGCGCGAGGTCCGCTCGCGGCGTTCGTCGAGCAGCACCGCGACATGGCGGCGCAGATCGACGCGTTCGACCCGCTCCTCGACCGCGCGGCGCTGACGGAGGAGGAGGGGCGGCGGCTCGTCGCGCTCGCAACGGCCTACACGGCCGAGCTCGGCCGCCACATCGACGCGGAGAACTCCGTCCTGATCCCGGAGAGCGAGGTGCGGCTCGCGCAGGCCAACGTCCTCGAGCTCCGGGGGCGGGAGCCCTCGCCCGAGGAGCTCGCGGCGCGGGCGGAAGGGGAGCGCCTCGCCGCGACCTGGCCGGCCGCGCCCGAACCGGGCGTACGCGGCGAGGGGTGCGTCGTCTGCCCGTCGTTCGGGACGACGTGCCGCGGCGTGGAGGCCGAGTGGTGGAACGAGAGCGAGTGGGAGGAGTTCTCGGACCACCTCGGCTGAGGGAGCGCGACCTCCGCGTGACGGCGCGCACGGAACCCTCCGCTCCGTTTCCCCGTATCCGTCTCCGACCGAAGGAGAGCCGGCCGCCAGCGACCCACGGAGCGTCCCGCGGGGCGTGTCGCGTGCGTGCGGAGCTCGACCCCGGATCAAACGGATGACGAGGAGCCCGGCGCGGGCTCCTCCGGAAGGAGCGGATATGCCCGCGGATGCCACGGCGAATCTCGCGGTCGCGAAGGAAGCCGTCGCCTGGGTGAAGGCGATGGTTCCGTTCGGAGCCTCGAACAGGGGCTCGGACTACGTCGAGAGCTGGAAGAAGAACCGGAAGAAGATCGAAGGGCCCGACCCGGGCGTCCTCGACAAGGTCCTCGGCGGCATGACGGCCTTCCTGCCGCTCCTGACGGGAGCGAACCGGGCCATGCAGATCCGGGGCGAGGTGACGGGGGAGGCCGCGACCGACTACCTCTCGCGCTTCCGTCAGATCTACGACATCACGCTGAGGACGAAGGCAGGGAACTGCAACGAGCAGAGCATCACGGCGTTCGTCTGGCTCCTCGATCGCGGCGTGAAGCCGATCGCGTGGATGTACCTGACGAACGGGAAGCACGCGTTCGTCGCGATCGGGCGGAAGGCCGGCAGCGGAAACGACCCCGCGAAGTGGGGCGACTCGGTCGTCGTCTGCGATCCCTGGGCCGGAGAGGCCTATCCCCTCCCGGCCGACAAGGGGGGCGCGCTCCTCCAGACGAAGTGGGGCTGCGCCACCGCGAACGCCGAGTTCGGCGTCGCGTAACGGCTACGCGGGCTGGCCCCGCTCGACGGCGAGCCGGACGAAGTCGTCGACGAGCGCGGCGAGGCGCTCCTCGCCGCGGGCCTTCGCGGACGGGATCGGCTCGGCCTCCCGCGGCGTCTCCACGAGCTCGAAGTAGTACTTGATCTTCGGCTCGGTCCCGGAGGGGCGGAGCGTGACGCGCGAGCCCCCCTCGAGGAGGTAGGCGAGGACGTTCGACTTCGGGAGTCCGGGGACGCCGGAGTGGAAGTCGCGCGTCTCGGCGACGGCGAGGCCTCCGATCGCGGCGGGGGGGCGGGCGCGGAAGCCGTCCATGATCGCGGCGATCGTGGCGGCCCCCTCGGCGCCGGGGATCGTCACGCTCTTCTGGGCCGAGAGGAAGAGCCCGTGCGCGCGCTGGATCTCCTCGAGGTAGTCCCACGGGGTGACGCCGCGCGCGCGGCACCACCCGGCGAGGTCGGCGAAGACGAGCGCCGCGGAGATGCCGTCCTTGTCGCGGACGACGTCGCCGACGGAATACCCGAGCGCCTCCTCGTAGCCGAAGAGCGTCGTGCGCCCCTCGGTCCGCTCCAGCTCGAGGGCGCGGTTCTCGATCCACTTGAAGCCTGTCAGGGTCTCGGCGTAGGCGGCGCCGAGGTCGCGCGCGATCGCGCCGAGCTGCGACGAGGAGACGATCGTCGTCACGACGAGGGGCCGCTCCGGCGGCGGCGTCCGCTGCGTGAGGGCGTACGTCCCGAGGAGGACGCCCAGCTCGTTTCCGGAGAAGACGCGCACCCTCCCGTCGCGCCCGCGGGCGCCGGCCGCGAGGCGGTCGGCGTCGGGGTCGTTCGCCAGGAGGAGGTCGGCCCGCGTCTCCTCGCAGAGGGCGAGGGCGAGGTCGAGCGCCCCTTTCTCCTCCGGGTTCGGGAAGGCGACCGTGGGGAACGCGCCGTCGGGCTCGTTCTGCGCGGCGACCGGATGGACGGAGGCGAAGCCGGCGCGCGCGAGCGCGGCGAGCGTGAATCGGGCGCCGACGCCGTGCATCGCGGTGTAGACGATTCCGAGGTCCCGGCCCTCTCCCGGGTGGAGGACCAGGCCGGCGATCGCCTCCTGGTAGCGTTCGGCCATCTCCTCGCCGAGCGGCTCGAAGAGGCCGCGCGCCTCGGCTTCCTCGCGCGGAAGGAAGGGGAGGGCGTTCGCCGGCCCCGCGTTCGCGATCTCGGCGGCGATCCCGGCGTCCACCGGCGGGACGATCTGGGCGCCGTTCTCCCAGTAGACCTTGTAGCCGTTGTAGGCCGGCGGGTTGTGGCTCGCCGTGACGACGATGCCGGCCGCCGCGCCGAGCGTCTTGACCGCGAAGGCGCCGAGCGGCGTCGGGGCGCGGTCGACGAAGAAGAAGACGCGGATTCCGTGCCCGGCGAGGACGGCGGCCGTCTCGAGCGCGAACGCGTCGCTCCCTCGGCGGGCGTCGCGGGCGACGACGACCCCGCGCCGTGCGGCGTCCGGGACGGACGCGAGGAGGTGGCGGGCGACCCCCGCCGTCGCGCGGCGGACGACGGCGCGGTTCATCCGGTTCGGCCCCGCGCCGAGGAGGCCGCGGAGGCCGGCCGTGCCGAACTCGAGCTCCGCGCGGAAGCGGTCGAGGAGGTCGGCGTCCCCGGGCGTCTCCAGGAGGCGGTCGATCTCGTTCGCGGTTTCGGGGTCGGGGTCGGCATCCCGCCAGGCGCGGGCGATCGCGGTCAGCTCGGCGTTCATCCGGGAGATGGTAGCGCCCCGCGGCTCAGGTGCGCGGCAGCGTGGCGACGGCGAAGCCGGCCTCGTTCGACTTCTCGTCCCAGATGCCGATCGCGACGCGGGCGCCGGGTCCCGTCGTCACGACGTCGAGCTCGTAGGTATAGTGCCCGGCCTGGGCGGTCTCGACGTCCTTCGCCGGGATCTCGAACGGCTGGTTCAGGCGCGTCACCGTCGAGAAGTCCCCTTCGGGTGCCACCGACGCCACGAAGACCGAGAAGACGCCCTGCACGCCCTTCGCGGTCGGCAGGAGCGCAAGGGACTCGATCGGGATCCGCACCTCGAGCCGGAGGACGTGCTTCCCCTTCCCCGGCGTCGAGCCGACGATGCTCGCCGAGATCGGGATGCGCGCCCGCTCGTCCGGCTGGAAGAGGTGGGCGAGGACCCGGTCCGACATCTGCTCCTCGACGCTCTTCTCGACGATCGCGCGGCGGGCCCGGACCGTCAGGTCCCGCCCCTTGACGCGGACGGAGACCGACGCGGTGCGCCCCGTCCCGGGCCTCGAGGGGTAGCCGAGCGAGTACCACGACTGCAGGTCGCTCGAGACCCGCTCCACGAGGCGGCCGACGTTCCCGGAGCCGACGAGGGCGACGCCTCCGGTCGCCGAGGCGACGACGTCGAGCGCTTCGACCTCGTTCTGGAGGAGGGCGTCGCGGCGAACGCCCAGGGTGGGGCCGGTCGCCGCCGGGAGCGATCGCCCGGCCGCGGCGGGGGCGCCCCGGCCGCCGCCGACGTCGCTGTAGTCGAAGTTCGGGTGTTGCCAGGCGGGGGATGTGGTCGCGGAATCGGCCGCCGAAGGAAGGGCCGTCCCCTCGAACGCGTCGGGAAAGAGGCCGTAGAGCGTCACCCCGTTCGCGTTCGCGGCCTGGGTGACCTCCTCCAGGAGCTTCCGGGCGTCCTGCGCACGACGCTTCGCGTCCTCGAGCGCGCCGGCATCGGGGCGGGACCCGATGAGGAACTCGAGGCCGGGGAAGCGGGAGAAGCGATTCGTGACGAGGACGAGCGCCTTCCGACCTTCCACGCCCCCGAGCGTCGCGGCGAGGCCCTTCAGCGCGGCCGTCTTTCCCTTCATCTCGAAGTACGCCTGCCGCGCGAGGATCTCCTGGGTCAGCTCGCTCCCGCCCGCGGAGCCCCCGACCCGCGGGTCGGCCTCCTGGGACTGGAACCAGGAGGTCTCCCACTCGAGAAGCGCCGATTCGGCGGCTTCGGGGCTCTTCCGCGCGGCCCGGCGTTCGATCCTTTCGAGGGAAGGCTCGAGGGCGTCGAGGTCGTCGGTGAACGGAAGGACGGTCCGGATGGAGCGCTCCCAGGTGACGATCATGACGTCGTCCCCCTCCTCGAGCGTGTCGGCGACGAGGGACCGGAGCGAGTCGAAGAGGGCCTTGCGGACGCCCGGATCGGGAAGGTAGAGCCGGTCGAAGAAGATCACGACGCGGCGGCGGGGGCGCGTCGCGCGCGTCGCGCGCGGGGCGACGGCGGTCGTCGTGGCCGCCGGGGCGGTGGTGGTCGCGGTCGTCGGGGGGGGTGCGCCCGCCCGGCGGCGCCGGCTGCAGCTCCGCGGCCTGCCCGGGCGCGCGGCGGGGG
>JAGOBQ010000178.1 GCA_017999215.1 Thermoanaerobaculia bacterium | reverse complement strand
GCCTGCGCGGCGTCGCCTTCCTCGAGTTCGCCCGCCGTCTCGAGGGAGACGGCTCGCTCGCGCCCGCCGTCGAGGTGCCCGTCGCGGCGCTCGAGCCGGGCGACCGGGTCGAGGTCCGCTCCGGCGAGCTCGTCCCGGCCGACGGCGTCGTCCTCTTCGGACGCTCCACGCTCGACGCCTCGGTCCTCACCGGCGAATCGGCCCCCGTCCCGGTCGCCGAGGGGGGCGGGGTCTGGGCGGGCGTCACGAACCTCGGGGCCCGGCTCGTCGTGAGAGTCGAGGCGGCCGGCGAGAAGACGCGCGTCGGGGCGCTCCTCGCCGTCGTCGAGGACGCCCTCGCGCGACGCCCCGCCGTCCTCCGCCTCTCCGACCTCCTCGCGCGGCGCTTCGTCCAGGCGCTCCTCCTCCTCGCCGCCGCCGCGCTCCTCCTCGCCCTCCCGCTCGGGACCGAGGCCGCCGTCGAGCGCGTCGTCGCCCTCCTCGTCGTCGCCTGTCCCTGCGCGCTCGGGCTCTCGGTCCCGCTCGCCGTCTCGGTCGGGCTCATGCGCGCCGCGCGCGGCGGCATCTTCGTGAAGGACCCCGACGCGCTGGACCGCCTCCGCCGCGTCGGCACCGTCCTCCTCGACAAGACCGGGACGCTCACGGAGGGGAAGGCGACGTTCGCCCGGTACGAGGGGGACGACGCGGCCCTCGACCTCGCTGCGGCGCTGGAAGCCGAGTCGTCGCACGCCGTCGCTCACGCCCTCCGCGCCGTCCACGCCCGCCGCGTGAACGTCGTCCGCGAGGTGCCCGAGGTCCGCGAGGTCGCGGGGCGCGGCATCTCCGGCCTCGTCGACGGGCGCCGCGTCGCGGTCGGGAACCGCGCGCACGTCGCGGCGTTCGCCCTGGCCGTCCCGGAGGAGCTCGGCGCCCACGCCGAGGCGCTCGTCGCCGACGGCTTCAGCCCGCTCTTCTTCGCCGTCGACGGCCGCGTCGCCGGCGTCGGGGGAATCGGCGACGCGCTCCGCGCCGACGCCCGCGCCACCGTCGACGCGCTCCGCGCCCGCGGCGTCCGCGTGAGGATCCTCTCCGGCGACGACCCGCGCGTCGTCGCCTCCGTCGCGGCCCGCCTCGGCATCGCCCCGGAGGACGCCCTGGGCGGCCGGACGCCCGAGGAGAAGCGCGACCTCGTCGCCTCGCTCGTCGCCGGGCGCGCGGCCGACGGGCGCGGCGCCTCCGCCGTCGTCATGGTCGGCGACGGCGTGAACGACGCCGCCGCGCTCGCCCTCGCCGACGTCGGCGTCGCCGTCCTCGGCGGGAAGGGGGCCTCCCTCGTCGCCGCCGACGTCGTCCTGACGCGCGAAGGGGTCGCCCCGCTCCTCGACCTCCTCCGCGGTTCGCGGCGCGTCTTCGGCGTGATCCGCCGGAACCTCGCGTTCTCCCTCGTCTACAACGTCGCGGGCGCGGCGCTCGCGCTCCTCGGGCTCGTCGGTCCGCTCCTGGCGGCCGTCCTGATGCCCGTCTCCTCGCTGACCGTCGTCCTCTCGTCCGCGCTCTCGCGGCCCTTTCCCGCGCCGGCGCGGCGGCCCGCGCGCGCCCCTTCGAGGGAGGCGTAGGTGGAGACGATCTTCGTCCTCCTCCCGCTCGCCCTCCTCATCGCCGGGATCGCCCTCGCGCTCTTCATCTGGGCGGCCCGTTCGGGGCAGTTCGACGACCTCGAGACACCCGCCGTCCGCATCCTCTTCGACGACGAGCCGGCTCCCGCCGCCCCGCGCCCCGCGCCCGGCGCGCCGGCCGCTTCCCCTCCCCCGAATCCTCCGGAGACCACCTCCGACGCGCCGACAAGGAGGACCGAATGAGCCGACCGAGAACGCCCGTCCGCATCCTGATCCTCCTCCTCGGGATGGTCGCGGCGGGCTCCCTGGCGTACGCGCTGAGCAACGTGCGCAAGGGGTACGAACCGCGACAGCCGATCCTCTTCCGGCACTCGCGGATGGCCGGGCCCGCCGTGATGCAGACGAACGCGAAGGGCGAGGCGGTGAACGTGGGGGGCTACGACATCCCCTGCGTCACCTGCCACACGATGCCCTACAAGGGGCGGCACTCGACCGTCCCGTCGACCGCCGTCTGCATGAACTGCCACACGACGGTCGGCCTGAACCGCGAGTGGGTCCTGAAGATGAAGGACTACTGGGACCGGGGCGAGCCGATCCCCTGGGTGAAGGTCCACGACCTCCCCGACTTCGTCTACTTCGATCACTCGGCCCACTTGAACGCGAAGGACGAGAAGGGGAACCCGAAGCTGCCGCTGCGAGACGCGGACGGGCGCCCCTGGCAGATCTGCGCGAACTGCCACGGCCGCGTCGAGGAGACCGACATCGTCTCCGTCACGAACGCCTTCAACATGCAGTGGTGCCTCGACTGCCACCGCAAGCCCGAGATGAAGGCCTCGACCGACTGCGTCGCCTGCCACCGCTAGAGGGAGACGAAGATGAGACCGAACGAGACCTCCCCCCGGCCCGAGGCAGGCGTCGACCGGCGCGAGTTCCTCCGCCTCGGGAGCGCGCTCGCGGCGGCCGGGGCCCTCGCGAGCGCGGGCTGCCAGCCGCCGCAGGAGGCGACGATCCCGTTCCACGACATGCCCGAGAGCCTCGCCGAGGGGATCGGGCGGGCCCGCTTCTTCCACACCGTCGTCGACGGCACGCCCGTCCTCGTCAGGACGCGCGAAGGGCGCCCGATCCTCGTCGCGCCGAGCCCGACGGACGCGAGCGGCCGGGGCCTCACGCTCCGCCACCAGGCGGCGCTGATGGACCTCTACGACCCCGACCGGGCGCGCGGCCCGCTCTCGGTCCGAAGGGGCCAGGGGCCGACGGTCGCCTCGAGCTGGAAGACCGTCGGCGCCGAGGTCGCGGCGCGCCTCCCGAAGGCCGGGAGCAGCGCCGTCCTCCTGACGGGGCCCGTCGCGAGCCCCGCCGTCTCCGAGGCGATCGCCGCGATCTCCGCCGCGACGGGCCTCCGCCACGTCGCCTGGACCCCGCTCTCCTCCGACGCCGCCGCGGCGGCGCACCGGGCCGCCTTCGGCGACGAGCGCCTCCCGCGGCCGCTCCTCGGGAAGGCCGACCTGATCCTCGGCCTCGGCGCCGAGTTCCTCGACCGTCCGGCCGACGGCCTCGAGCGCGACTTCGCGATGCGCCGCTCCCCCGACGCGCCGGGCGCGAGGATGAGCCGCTTCGTCCAGCTCGAAGGACGCCTCTCGCTCACCGGCGCGAGCGCCGACGAGCGGGTGCGCGTCCGCGACACGCAGCTCGCCTCCGTCGCCGCCGCCCTCGCGCACGAGCTCGTCGTCACGCGGAACGCGGGGCCCCTCGCCGGCAACGCCGCGGTGGCCGCCGCCCTCGCCCCCTTCGCCCCCGAGGCCGTCGCGAAGAAGGCGGGCCTCGACCCGGCGCTCCTCCCCCGCCTCGCCGCCGAGCTCCTCGCGGCGCGCGGGAAGGCGATCGTCCTCGCGGGCGGCGCGGCGAGCGGGTCGGCCTCGGGCGAGGCGCTCGAGCTGGCGGCCCTCCTCCTGAACGTGACGCTCGACGCCTACTCCTCCGGCCTCTTCGACGAGGCGGCCGCCGAGCGGCCCGCCACCGGAGGCGCCGCCGCCCTCGCGGCCCTCGCCGAGGAGATGCGCGCCGGGAAGGTCTCGCTCCTCCTCGTCGCCGGCGCGAACCCGGTCTACGACGCGCCGCCGGCGCTCGGGATCGCCGAGGCGATCGCGAAGGTCCCCTTCGTCGTCTCGCTGAACGACCGCCTCGACGAGACGGGCCTCCTCGCCGACCTCTTCGCCCCGGCGAGCCACCCGTTCGAGTGCTGGGGCGACGCGGCGCTCCCGAAGGGGCTCCTCGCGATCCAGCAGCCGGTGATCCAGCCGCTCTACGACACGCGCGGCCTCCTCGACCTCCTCGTCGAATGGGGCGCCGCGGCCGGTGCGGGAGGCCCGCTCACCGCCGCCGTCGCCGCCGCCACGGCCGCGCTCGCGAAGGCCCGGGTCCCCGCCTCCGCGGCTCCCGCGCCGAGCCCCAGCTTCGCGTGGCACTTCCTCCGCGCCGCCTGGGCGCCCCGCCTCGGCGCGGCCCCCGGCTCGCCCGAGCTCGAGAAGGCCTGGAACGACCTCCTCCGCTCCGGCGCTTTCCAGGGGCCCGCCCCCGCGGCGCCTCCCGCTCGGTCTCTCGCCCCGGCGGCGCTCGCGCTCCTCTCCGCGCTCCCCGAAGCGCCCGCCGGCCTCGAGCTCCAGCTCTACCCGCACCTCGCGCTCCACGACGGACGCGCCGGCAACAACGCCTGGCTCCAGGAGTTCCCCGACCCGATCACGCGCATCTCCTGGGGCGGGGCGCTCTCGATCGCCCCCCGCCGCTTCGACGAGATGGGCCTCGCGAACGGCGACCTCGTCGAGGTCGACGCGGGGCACGCGAAGCTCGTCGCGCCGGCCTACCGCCACGCCGGGATGCACCACGACGAGGTCGCGCTCCCGCTCGGCCTCGGCCGCGCCTCCTGCGGCCCGATCGGCGCCGGCATCGGGCCGAACGCCTTCGCGCTCGGCCTCGTGACGGGCGGCCGCCTCCTCTCCGCCGGCCTCCCCGTGAAGATCCGGAAGTCCGGCGGGCGCGAGGAGCTCGCGTTCGCGCAGGGCTCCGACGTCATCGACCGCGACCGCCGGCCGCTCGTCCCGGTCACGACCCTCACCGCGTACGAGAAGGACCCGAAGTCGGGGACCGAGCAGCCGCACGGCGGCCCCTCGGCCTGGCCCGAGCACGCCTACCCGAACGCCCGCTGGGCGATGGCGATCGACCTCGCGAAGTGCAACGGCTGCGGCAAGTGCGTCCTCGGCTGCCAGGCCGAGAACAACATCCCGGTCGTCGGGCGCCGCGGGATCGTCGACGGGCGCGAGATGTCGTGGATGCGGATCGACCGCTACTACGACGCCCCGAAGAAGGAAGGCCGGTGGGACGCGGAGGTCTGGGACGGCCCGCTCCCGGTCGTCGAGGAGCCGAAGGTCCTCTTCGAGCCGATGCTCTGCCAGCACTGCGAGAACGCGCCGTGCGAGACCGTCTGCCCGTTCGTCGCCACGATGCACAGCGAGGACGGCCTGAACCAGCAGATCTACAACCGCTGCGTCGGGACCCGCTACTGCGCGAACAACTGTCCGTTCAAGGTGCGGCGCTTCAACTTCTTCGAGTACGGCAAGGCGCAGGAGAGCGCCCTCTTCCGCGCCCTCGAGCCCCGCATCAAGCGGAACGCGGAGCTGAACACCCGGGCTCCGATGCAGATGAAGAACAACCCCGAGGTGACCGTGCGGAGCCGCGGCGTGATGGAGAAGTGCTCCTTCTGCGTCCAGCGGATCCGCGAGGCGCGGGCCGCGGCGACGCGCGACGGGAAGGAGAAGACGCACTTCCCCGACGGCGCCGTCGTGCCGGCCTGCATGGAGGCCTGCCCGACCGGCGCGATCACGTTCGGCGACGTGAACGCCCCGGGGTCGCAGGTCGCCGCGCTCTCCGCCCACCCGCGGGCGATGCGCCTCCTCGACGCGCTGGGCGTCAAGCCCTCCATCTCCTACCTGACGAAGGTGCGCAATGACAAGGCCTGAGGCGAGCCCCTACGCGACGGTCATGGACGACAGCCAGCTCACGGGCCGGCCGATCGTCCTCGCGGGAGCCGGCCCCTACGGCGGCGACCTCGAGGTCCCCGAGCCGCTCGTGACCGGCGCCAAGAAGTGGAGCGACGTCGACCAGGACATCTGCATGCACGCCGAGCGCTTCCCCACGAAGAGGTGGTGGGCCGCGTTCGCCGTCGCGCTGACGCTCCTCGGCGTCCTCGTCGTCTCCCTCGTCACCCTGCTCTACGCCGGCATGGGGATCGTCGGGGTCAACCACCCGGTCGGCTGGGGGACGTTCATCGTCAACTTCGTCTTCTGGATCGGCATCGGCCACGCCGGGACGCTCATCTCGGCGGTCCTTTTCCTCTTCCGCCAGCAGTGGCGGACCGGCATCAACCGCGCCGCCGAGGCGATGACGCTCTTCGCGGTCGCCTGCGCCGGCATCTTCCCGATCATCCACCTCGGCCGCGCCTGGTTCGCCTACTGGCTCGTCCCCTACCCGAACGCCCGCGGCCCGCTCTGGATCAACTTCAACTCGCCGCTCGCCTGGGACATCTTCGCGATCTCCACCTACGGCCTCGTCTCTGCGGTCTTCTGGTACGTCGGCCTCCTGCCCGACCTCGCGACCGTCCGCGACCGGGCGACCCACCCGTGGCGGAAGAAGATCTACAACGCCCTCAGCCTCGGATGGAACGGCTCGCACCGCGCCTGGCGGCACTACGAGTCGGCCTACCTGATCCTGGCCGCTCTCGCGACGCCGCTCGTCTTCTCGGTCCACACGATCGTCTCGTTCGACTTCGCGACGTCGGTGATGCCGGGCTGGCATACGACGATCTTCCCGCCCTACTTCGTCATCGGGGCCATCTTCTCCGGCTTCGCGATGGTCATCACGCTGATGACCTTCATGCGCGGCTACTTCGGCATGAAGAGCTACATCACGCTGAACCACATGGAGTCGATGGCGAAGATCCTGATGCTGACGGGCATGCTCGTCGGCTTCGCCTACTCCACCGAGTTCTTCATGGCCTGGTACTCGGGGAGCGAGTGGGAAGGCTTCGTCTTCAAGAACCGCGCGTTCGGCCCGTACGGCTGGGCCTACTTCATCATGTTCACCTGCAACGCGATCGTGCCGCAGGTCTTCTGGTGGAAGAAGCTGCGCCGACACACCTGGGTCCTCTTCGTCGTCTCGATCCTCGTGAACGTCGGGATGTGGTTCGAGCGATACGTCATCGTCGTCACCTCGCTCCACCGCGACTTCCTCCCCTCCTCGTGGGGCATGTACCACCTGACGAAGTGGGACTGGGCGATCCTTCTCGGCTCCTTCGGCCTCTTCTTCACCCTCTTCCTCCTCTTCGTGAGGTTCCTGCCGGTCGTCGCGATCTCGGAGGTGAAGGGCGTGATGGACCCGAAGGTCGCCCGGAGCGCTCCCACCGACGCCGACCTCGCCGCCGCACGGGCGGCCCAGGAGGCCTGAGCCATGTTCACGCCCGTCTCGAAGAAAGGCGTGCTCGGACACTTCTGCGAGCCCGGCGAGGCCCTCGCGGCCGCCGCGAAGGTCCGCGACGCCGGCTTCAAGCATTTCGACTTCCTGACCCCCTTCCCGATCCACGGGATGGAGGAGGCGATGGGGCAGAAGCGCTCCTGGATCCCCTGGGTGACCGGGGTCCTCGCGCTCTGCGGAATCCTCTTCGCGCAGGGGCTCCAGAACTGGGTGATGATCTTCGACTGGCCGATGAACTTCGGCGGCAAGCCGTTCTGGTCGTGGCCGTCGTTCGTCCCGATCACGTTCGAGGCGATGGTCTTCTGGGCCGCGCTCGGGAGCGCGTTCGTGGCGATCGTCGCCGGCAAGCGGGACACCGTCCCGCAGCCGCCGCCGATGGAGATCGAGACGGGCGCCACCGTCGACCGCTTCGTCCTCTGGATCAGCGCGACCGACCCGAAGTGGAACGCCGAGGAGACGCCCGCCTTCGTCCGCGGCCTCGGCGCGAACGGCGTGAGGCTCGTCGACCTCGAGGGAGGCCGCGATGCGTAGCCCCGCCCGCCTCCTCGCCCTCGCGGGCCTCGCGGCATCCCTTCTCCTCGCGTCCGCCTGCGACCTCGGCCTCCCGGCCGGACGGACGCCGCACCGCGAGGGGAATCGCCTCGACATGGGCGACCAGCGGAAGCTGAAGCCGCAGCGGAAGGACCTCTTCCTCGCGCGAGCGACGGGCCTCATGGAGCCGCAGCCCGGCGCCGTCGCCGACGGCGAGGCGCCCTACCCGTACGCCTGCCTCTTATACACCTCTCCGG
>JAGOBQ010000177.1 GCA_017999215.1 Thermoanaerobaculia bacterium | reverse complement strand
CGCGTCCGCTGCGAGGCGTACCGGGTCCTCCTCCTCGACGACCCGCTCGTCGATTCCGGGACGATCCTCCCCGCGTTCCTCCATTCGGGGCTGCCGTTCCTCTCCGAAGAGAGCGTGGCGGCGATCGCGCGGGCCGAGCTCGGGGAAGAGCGGCTCACGGCCCTCCGCCGGCGCCTTCACTCCTACCGCGAGGCGATGACGGGGCCGCTGCCCGAGACGACCCGCACGACGCTGGGGGACGTCCTCGAGCTCCTCGGTGGTTTCGCGCGGCACCACCCGGAGGACCACGCGGCGGTCCGCGCGGAGCTCGCCTCCTGGGCGATCCAGGAGCGCGACCCCGAGCTCGCCCGACGCGCCGACGCGCTCTTCGACTCCCTCGGCGTCTGGCACGAGGAGACGGCCGCCGCCGCGGCGCTCCTCCCGCCCGTCTCCGAGGGACGGAAGAAGCTCTCCTTCCGCGACGGGATGCCGGAGGGGGAGGTGCGCACTCTCGAGGGGCTCCTCCTCGGGACCTCGTTCCTTCGAGAGTCGATCGAGCTCGCCTTCGAGACCGACCCGCCCGAGCTCGCCGACATCCCCGACGAGGGGATCTGGGTGACGCCGGTCCAGGCGCTCCAGCGCCACCGCCTCTATCGCCTCTCGGTGCGCACCGCCTCGGGGAACCACCACGACCTTCTCCTGACGGTCCGGGGGGACCTCGACTCGGCGGCGGTCCGCGCGACGACGCTCCGGATGATCGCGCTCGCCGGCCACCCGTGGGGCCCGCCGGTCGTGCCGCGGGTCGGCTCCTGCCGCCCCGACCTCGGCGCCCTCTCGCTCGCCTGGGTCGACGAGCTCACGCTCGCCGAGCGTCTCCGCGACGCCGCGGTGCCGGGGCGCGCCCGGGCCGGCGAGGGGCACTCCGTGAAGAGCCTCGTCGTCCGCGCCCTCGCGGCGTTCTTCACGGCGTGGGACCGGAGCGGACGGCTGCTCGTCCCCGGCCTCGTCGCTCCCTCGAACGTCGCCGTCCCGGCGGAGGACTACCGCGACGGGGCGCGCCTCCTCTCGATCTCGGGGGCGCGGGCCTACACGGGGCCGCTCGACCTCGTCGCGCCGATGCTCCGCAACGCGTTCCGGGAGCCGGCCGCCCTCTCGCCGCGCCTCGCCGCGATCCTCTCCCCCGCCTGGATCGTCGACGCCGTCTTCGAGGCGCTCGGAGAGGAGGGAGCCCGGGCTTTCCTCGGCGAGCTGAAGGAAACGGCCGGGGCCTCGTCCTCCGAGGCGTGGGAGCGTCTCCTCGCCGCGGTCGACGCGGCGCTCGCGGCCGCCCCCGGAGAGCGGACGCCGCTCGCCCTCGAGACCGCCGTCGCCCGCTACGAGGCCTGGGAGGCCGAGCGCCCCGGCGTCTCCCTCGCCGAGCGCGAGCGGACGGCCGAGTCGCTCCTCCGCCTCTACCGCGTCGACGCGCTCGGAGAGGAGGCGCGCTACCGGCTCTTCCGGAAGACCGTCTTCGCCCGCAGCGCGCCGCCGGTCCTCCGGGCGTTCGACGCGCTCCTCGCCGCGCTCCGCGCGCGCCGCGGCTCGCGCCCGACGCACCTCGTCGAGCTGCAGGGCCTCCACGCGGCGCTCTCGACGGACGCCGAGCGGCACGCCTTCACGCGGCTCGTCTTCCCCGCCGCCCGCTCCAGCCGTCCGGTGGAGGTGAGCGTCGTCGGCGACGCCGTCAAGCACGTCGTCGTCGCGACGGAGCTCGTCGACCGGATGGACGGCGCCTGGCTCGTCCGCGAGCCGGTCGAGGCGGCCGAGGTGGGCCGGCTCTACCGGCTCTTCGTGAGGGCCGGCCTCCCCCGCGCCTTCTCCCCGGACCGCCGCTACCTCGTCGTCCTCGACTCCTCGGAGCGGATCGTCGGCGGCGTCTCCTGGTCGCAGCTCTCCCCCGACGCGGCGCAGCTCGACGGCCTCGTCGTCGCTCCGAGCGTCCGGGGCCGCGGCCTCTCGAGCGCCCTCCTCGACGACCTCTGCGCGCGCCTCGCCTCGCTCGGCGTCCGCTCGCTCCTCGCCCACTTCGCGTTCCGGAACCTCCCGCTGCCCGGCTTCCGGCTGGATCGCCGTCACGGCGGCCTCGTCCGCGACCTTTCGGCCGGCCTCGAGGTGGAGGCGGGGCTGGCGTAGAGTCGCTCGCGTGAAGCAGCTGCAGGAGCGGCTCGAGCTCCGGACGCCCGGGCGCGGCCTCCACGAGGTGACCGAGGCCGTCGCCGCCGTCGTCGCCCGCTCGGGCGTCGAGACCGGCCTCTGCGTCGTCTTCTGCCCGCACACCTCGGCGAGCCTCCTCCTGCAGGAGAACGCCGACCCGACGGCGCGCGCCGACCTCCTCGCCTGGCTCGCCCGCCTCGCGCCCGACGGCGACCCGCGCTACGCCCACGACGCCGAAGGGGACGACGACATGGCCGCCCACCTCCGGAGCGCGGTGACCCGGTCGAGCGAGACGATCCCGGTCTCGGAGGGACGCCTCGCCCTCGGGACGTGGCAGGGGCTCTTCCTCGCAGAGCACCGGACGACGCCCCATCGCCGGCGGCTCGTCGTCCACGTCTTCGGTGAATGACGTGAGGAGCGCCCGTCGGACGCGGCGGTTCCGCTTCGCGGGCGTCGCGCTCGCCGCCCTCGCGATCCTCGCACTCCCCGCCCGCGGGGCGGCCGTCGCCTCCCCCTCGCCCGGCGCCGCGCCTCCCGCCCTCGCGGTCGTCCCGGGATTCGTCGTCCCGGCCTCGTACCGCTCGCCGGCCGACGGCGCCGAGCGGAGCTACGCGCTCCGCGTCCCGCGGACGTGGGACGGGACGAGCCCCCTGCCCGCGATCCTCTTCCTCCACGGCCGGGGCGGAACGGTGAGGCAGTTTCAGCGGACCCCCTACCTCGACGCGGCCGACGCCCGCGGCGCCGTCCTCGTCTTCTGGGAGGGGCGGATCGCGCCCGGCGGCATCGGCGTCCCCTCGACGCACTACGTCGACGGCGCGGACGGCGTCCCCGACGAGAGCGACGTCCTCGCCTGCCTCGACGACGCCCTCGCGCGCGCGCCGATCGACGCCGACCGCGTCGCGCTCGCCGGCTTCTCGCAGGGCGGGCGGGGGGCGCTCACGATCGGCCTTCTCAATCCCTCCCGCTTCGCGAGCCTCGTCGACGCCGCCGGCCCGACCGACGCCTTCCAGGGGCAGCTCTGGTCTCCGTCGTTCCCCGACTACCTCGACGCCGCGGGCGGCCCGCCGTCCGAAGGGGGCCAGGTCCTCGCACGGTGGCACGAGCTCTCGCCGCGCTTCCTCCTCCCGAACGCGCGGAACCTCTTCGTCTCGGTCTTCCACGGACAGATCGACGACGTCGTCCCCGACACGACGGCCCTCTTCCCGTATCGCAACTCCCACCACGTCACCGTGACCCCGGGCTTCGCCGACGCCCGCGGCCGGACGCCGACGCTCGCCGAGCTGCACGCCGACGACCCCGCCGGCTACGCCTTCTCGACCGACTTCCCCGACGACGTCGGACACGACCAGGTCCGCCTCCTCCCCGCGGCGGCCCTCTTCGACGCCGCGCTCGGAAAGACGCGCCCCGCGCGCCCCGCGCGCGTCGTCGGCGTGACGTACGGCGCGCGGGAACGGACGTTCCACTGGGCCCGGCTCGGGAGGACGGAGCCGCCGGACGGCTCCCGCCTCCTCGTCGACGCGCGTTCCGACCTCCCGGCCAACCGCGTCGACCTCCGCGTCGAGGGTCCGGCCCGCGTGCGCCTCGACCTGCCGGCTGCCGGCCTCGACGCGACGCGCACCGTCTCCGTCGGCGTCGAGACCGCGGGCTCGATCTCCCTCTCGCTCGCCGGCCCCTTCCCCTCCGCCGTCGCGGCGACGCTCGACGGCCTGCCGATTCCGCTCGTGCGGACCGCCGAGGGGGTCGTCTTCCCCGGCCTCGCGCCCGCGAGGCCGGGTTCCCTCCTCGTCGTCGCGCCCGCTATGGCCGGGCCGATCGCGGAAGGGGACCTGCTCGTCCCGGCGCTCGTCCGGACGGACGGCGCCAACGGCGCCCGCTACGACACCGTCGTCACGCTCGCGAACCTCTCGAGCGGGCTGCTCGCCCTCGAGGCGCTCCTCCTGGACGGGATCTCGGCGCCCGTCCCGCTCTTCCTGCCGTCCGGGACGAGCCGCGCCGTACCGGCGGAGACGCTCGGCGCCGCGTCGTCCTCGTTCGCGGCTCCGCTCCGGCTGCGCGTCGTTTCGGGCGACGGCGGCGGACTGGCCGGCTCCGCGCGCGTCTTCAGCCGGACGAGCCGCGGGACGTACGGTCTCTCCTTTCCCGTCGTCCCGGCCGGGGAGAGCGTCCTCGCGGCCGGCGAGACCGCGCTCCTCTTCGGTCCGCGCGACCCCGCGGCCGAGCGGCTGAACGTCTCTCTCTTCGCCCCGTTCGAAGCCTCGACGGGCGAGGTGGCCGTCTTCGACGAACGGGGCGCCGCCATCCGGACCCGATCCGTCGCGCTCGCCCCTCTCGCGCGCGTCCAGCTCGACGACCTCCTCCGGGGCGAACCGCCCGGCGCCTCGGTGCGCGTCTCGGTCCACACGGGGCGCCTCCAGCTCTACGGCACCGCCGTCTCGAACGGACCGACGAACGACCCGTGGCGCGTCCCCGCCCTCGCGCTCGACTCCGCGGCGAGGGCCTGGACCGTCCCCGCGGTGGCGTCGGCCGAAGGACGGAACGGCGCGTTCTTCCGGAGCGACCTCTTCCTCTTCGCCCCGGAGGAAGCGACCGTCGACGCGACGCTCCTTCCGCGGGACGGCAGCCCGCCGGAGAGCGCCGGCCTCGTCCTCGCGAGCGGGGAGCCCCGGGTCGTCGAGGACCTCCTCGCGACGCTCTTCCCGTCGAAGGCGCCCGGCGCCGGCGCGCTCCGCCTCTCCTCGACGACGCCGTTCCTGCCGCTCGCGGTCACCCGGAGCGAGCCTCCGACCGGCCCCTCCTCCCAGGACCTCCCCTGCGTCCCGGAGGGCGCCGAGGTCACCCCCGGCCGTCCGGCCGCCTTCGCCGGAGTCGACGAATCACCCTCCGCGCGGTCGAACCTCGTCCTCGTCGCGCCCGCAAGCGCCGCGCGCGTACGGCTCGCGCTCTACGCGGCGGACGGCCTCCGTGGAGACCTCGTCGTCGAGGTCGCCGCCGGTCGCGTCGTCCAGCTCGACTCCGTCGCCGGGCGATTCACCGACGAACCCGTCGAGGGAGGGACGCTCCTGGTCTCGTGCGAGAGCGGAGCCGTCGTCGCGTCGGTCGCCCGGATCGACGCCGCGACGAACGATCCGGCCGGCCTCGCGCCGCTGCCGGTCGCCGTCCGCTGAAGCTCAGGCTCTCTCGAGCTTCGCGCGTTCCGTCGCTTCCAGCAGGAAACCGGCCCGGAGAAGGTAGTACCAGGCGTGGAGGAGGGCGACGGCCACTCCCGCTCGCCCGTCGAGAAACCCGCGCTTGAGGACGTACGAGCGGAGGAACTCGAGCGGGGGCCGGAGGACGAGAAGGAGGACGCTCCCGCGGCCGCCGCGCTCGAAGCGCTCGAGGGCCGAGAGGCGCGCGTAGAGGACGTTCTTCCGGACCGCGTCGGCGAGGTCGCGGTACGGATGGTGGAGGAGGGGCCGGGAGAGGTCGCGGACCCGGCCGTCGACCTCGATCCACTCGTGGACGTGCCCGCCCTCGGCCCGGAAGCCCCGGGAGCGCCGGCCGAGGCGCAGCTTCCGGTCGGGCCACCAGACTCCGTGCCGGACCGGGCGGGAGCCGAGGTGCGAGAGGCGCGGCATCCGGAAGCCGACCGCCCCGTCCGGCTCGTCGACGGCCTCGCGGATCTCCGCGGCGAGCTCCGCGGTCACGGTCTCATCCGCGTCCAGGACGAGCACCCAGTCGTTCGCCACGAGGGAGATCGCCCGGTTCCGCGTGGAGACGTAGCCCTCCCACGGGACCGTCTCGACCCGCGCTCCGGCGGCGCGGGCCAGCTCCTGCGTCCCGTCGGTCGAGCCGGTGTCGGCGACGACGACCTCGTCGGCCCAGGAGACGGAGGCGAGGGAGGGGGCGAGCCGGTCGGCCTCGTCTTTCACGATGAAGACGACGGAGACGGCGGCGCGCATCCCTCGATTATCCTCGACGGCGTGAGGCTCCTCCTCCGCGCGACGAACTGGGTCGGCGACGTCGTCATCTCCCTTCCCGCCCTCCGGGCCCTGCGCGCGCACCACCGCGGCGACCACCTCGCCGTCCTCGCCCGGCCGTGGGTCGCCGAGCTCTACCGCCTCCTGCCGGAAGTGGACGAGCTGCTCGTCGAGGAGCCGAAGGGGCGCCACGCCGGACGCGAGGGACGCCGGCTCCTCGCCGCCGAGCTCCGGGAAAAGCGGTTCGACCGGGCGATCCTGCTGCCGCGGAGCTTCACGACGGCCTGGACCGTCTTCCGGGCCGGCATTCCCGAGCGATGGGGCTACCGCGGCGAGCTCCGGTCGCCGCTCCTCACCCACCCTGTCCCGTTCTCTCCGCGTCCGGGCGAGCACGAGCTGCATCGGCACCTCCGCCTCGTGGAGGCAACGGGCGTGCCGGGCCCGGCGATCCCCGACGCGACGATCGCGGTCCCCGACGCCGTCCGGCGCGGCGCCCGCGCGAAGCTCGCCGAGGCGGGGCTCGCCCCGGGCCCCTTCGCCGCGGCCCACGTCGCCTCCTTCGCCCACGAGGCGAAGCGGTGGCCCGAGGAGAGGTTCGCCGCTCTCTTCGCGCGCCTCCACGAAGAGCGCGGCCTGCCGGTCGTCCTCCTCGGCAGCGCCGCCGAGGCGTCGATGAACGCCCGCGTCGCCGTCCTCGCCGCCCCGGCGCGGGTCCTCGACCTCGCGGGGAGGACCTCCCTCGCCGACGTCCTCGGCGTCGTCGCGGAGGCGGAGCTCTTCGTCGGGAACGACTCCGGCCTCGCGCACCTTTCGAACGCGGCCGGGACGCCGACGACCGTCGTCTTCGGCCCGACCGACCCCGACGCCACCCGCCCCTGGGACGGCCCGCGCCCCGACGGAGCCCCCGTCCGCCTTCAGATCGCCCGCGAGCGCGTCCCCTGCGCGCCCTGCCGCTTCAAGCGCTGTCCCCTCGACCACGCCTGCATGACCGGCCTGACCTTCGACCTCCCCGCGTAGGAGCCAAAGGGGTCAACCAAAGGGGTCTGGTCTACACTCTACACTCTGCGCGGCGGGCCGGGCCTCGCAGGGAGGCCCTGGTCATCACGCCGACCCGCCGTCAGACGTCGAGCGGCGCGCAGAGGAGGTGGAGCACGGCGAGCGTCACCTCCTGCACGTGGGCCGTCTCGGCCGACGGCACGACGAGGCCGTGGTCCCATCGCGCCGCCTCTGCCGCTCCGCGCGTCCCGGTGACGAGGATCGTCACCATGCGGCGCGCGCGCGCCGCTTCGAGCGCCTTCACGACGCTCGGGCTCGTGCCGGACGTGGAGAGGGCGAGGGCGACGTCTCCGGAGCGGCCGAGCGCCTCGACCTGCCGCGCGAAGACGTAGTCGTAGGAGTAGTCGTTCGCGCAGGCGGTCAGGATCGCTCCGTCGCAGACGAGCGCGACCGCCGGGAGCCCGGGCCGGTCTCCCTTGTAGCGGACGACGAGCTCGGCGGCAAAGTGCTGCGCCTGCGTGGCGCTCCCGCCGTTCCCGAACGCGAGGACCTTTCCCCCCGCCCGGATCGCCGCCGCGACGGCGGCCGCCGCCGCCTCGATCGCCGGCTTCATCGCCCCGCGCGCGGCGAGGGCCGTCTCGGCGAGGGCCGAAAGGTGCGCGTCGATCACGGCGCCTCCTTCCTCTTCGTCATCCTCGTCACCATGGAGGTCGTCGAGCGCCCCGGCACGAGCGGGACGAGCGCGACCTCGCCGCCGTAGGAGCGAACGAACGGCGCGCCGACGACCGATTCCTCGGTGTAATCGCCCCCCTTCACGAGGACCTGGGGGC
>JAGOBQ010000176.1 GCA_017999215.1 Thermoanaerobaculia bacterium | reverse complement strand
CGGCAGCTCGGCCGAGATGGTCCCGGAGACGGCCTTCGCGTCGGAGTGCGGCGGCGCCTCGGCGTCGCTCGGCGCGGACGGGCGGTAGCTCGCCGGGACGAACCGGACGCGGGATCGGGCGCGCAGGCGCAGCTCCTTCCCGGGAGCGAGCTCGACGATCGCGGCGTACGGCCCGGCGACCGGCTTGCCGTCGGGCCCGACCTCCGAGACCTCGCTCGCCTCGAACGTCACCTCGCGCGCCTCGACCGGGACCCCGTCGGCCCCGACGCGCGCGAGGACGACGGCGAGACCCGACTCCCCCTCCTCGCGGCCCGCCGGGTGGACGAACGGCACCGGCGCGAGGCCCGGGTTCGACACGCGGACGAGGATCGCGAGCTCGTCGTCCGTCTCGATCGTCCCGCGGACCCATTCGATCGACGCCTCGAGCGCTTTGTGCGGGTGCTTCAGGACCTCCTCGACCGTCGCCTCGAGGCTCGAGAAGACCTGCTTCTCGGCTGGAGTCAGGGCGGACTCCACCTGCCCGTGGACGACCTCGGCCTTCCCGTTCGTCATGATTCCGAGCGAGACGAGAGGCGCCCCCGGGAAGTGGGTGCCGGACCGGCGCGGAGGGCCCAGCGTGCGGATCGCCGACGCGAGACGGTTGAACTCACCCGCTTCCGCCGGACGGCGGAAGAAGCCGATGCGTGGGATCCCCGGGAGGGAGGCGTCCGTCCGAACGAGGGCCGCCTCCGCGGTGAAGCTCCCTCCGAGCGTCCCGGCCGAGCCGACGCTCCGCGTGTAGAAAACCCAGCTCTCAGCCATCGGCGAGTCCGCCCTTCCTTCCGCCGGGGCCGGCGGCGCCGCGCAGCATGCGAGCGCCGCGGCGAAGAAGACGCTCGCCGCCCGCGATCCGCCGAGACCCGGCGCTCCATCCATCCCGAACCTCCCGCGGCCCGTGAGCCCGGCCGCGCGCGGACCGCGCCGCGCCGTCAGAGACGCTCGCGCGTGTACTCATCGTTCGCCTTGCCGAGGAACCACTGGTGGAACTCGTCGAGGTGGTTCCGCTTGATCCCGAGCCCGTTCGGCCCCATGAGGCTCCCCGGGACGTTCGGCCGCGGGGGCGGCCCCGTCACGTTTCCGCTCGCGTCGGTCGGGACGAAGATCGCCCCGTTCCGGTACTCGTCGTAGAGGCCGATGGTGTGCCCGAATTCGTGGGCCCTCACGCCCGCCTGGTTCCCTTCGTGACCGCACCGCTCCATGAACCACGTCCCCGAGTTCCACCACTTGTTGTGGGCGCCCGAGGCGTCGGTCCCGTAGGTGTCGGGGTTGCCCGCCCAGACCTCCACCTCCGCGAACTCGCCCGATCCGACGAAGAGACACTCGAAGACGACCGGGAAGAGGCAGCAGCCACCCCAGCACTTGCAGTCCTTGCCCCGCTTGCACTTCTTCCGGTGCTCGCGCCACTTCCGGGTCCAGATCGCCTCGATCTCGGCCTTCCAGCCCCGCTTGTGCCGGGCGCCGAAGACGGCGCCGCCGCGCGCGACGAGCTTGATCCGCCCCGTCACCTTGAAGATGCCGTCCTTGATCTCGAGGTCGTAGCCGTAGTCCCAGCCCCAGAGCCCGGTCCCCTGCGTGTAGGTGTAGGTGCCGTCGGGCTGGAGGACCGGGGTCATCTGCGGGACGGTCCGGTTCTTCTTCGTCCCCGCCTGGCGGGCTTCCTCGGGGACGGTGATCTTCAGCGGGCTCGACGACTTCGCGTACTCGCCCGCGCCGAAGGCGTAGATGTCGAGCTGGACCTTGTTCTTCGGCGACGGTCCGGTCAGCGTCACCCAGGGGATCTTCGCGCTCCCGCCGGAGATCGCCGTGACGAAGTAGGTCACGGGAAGCTCATGCGGAGCGCGAGCGACGGTCATGCTCAGGTAATAGCCGGGGTCGCCCCCCATCGCCTGGACGAGGATGTCGACCTCGTCCCCGCACTTCGCCTCCCCCTTGCTCCACCTCACCTGCCACTTCGGCGGGTTCAGCCAGGGGATGTACGGGGTGAGGGGCGCCTGGATCAGGATCCCGGGCGGCGTGTTCGGCGGGGGATTCGCGTTCTGGAGCATCATGTCGAACAGGCGGAAGACGAAGTCGCCGTCGACCGTGACGTCGAACGATGCGGTAATGGGCAGCGCTTTCCCCTTGATGATCTGGGAGATGATCCCGCCCACGGAGCCGGGCTCGTCCCCCGTGCTCGTCGAGAAGTTCGACTTGAGCAGCATGATCGACTGCCCGTCGACCTTCACCGTCGTGCTCCCGTTCGCGGTGTCCTTCGAGAACGCGATGTTCGGGTAGGGGATCGGCGCCGGAACCCCGCCCGCCGGCGTCGGCGTCTTGCAGATGTCGGGAAACGCGGTGGAGACGCCCCCGCTCTTCTTGTGGACCACCGTCAGCATGTTGACCGTCGTCGTGGGCATCGCCGTCATTCCTCCCCGCCGGCCCTCGGCGTCGCGAGGACCGCCGCGGCCCGTTCGCCGCGCTCCGAGGCGCCGCAGACGAGCGCCGCTTCGCCCGCCCCCCGCGGGGCACGGAGCGCGAACGCCGCGAGCGCAAGCAGGAGCGCCCCGGAGGACGCCCCGAGGTCGCCGACGAAGGCCGCCGGCGTGAGGCGGCGCGCCGCGCCGAGCGCCGCCAGCGCGCGCGTCTCGAGGAACCCCCACTCCAGCGCCCGCCCGCGCTCGCCGTTCAGGTCGCACCAGATCTCCGCGACCCGGCGCGCCGAGGGCGCGGCCGAGAGAACGCGCGCGACGGCGCGCGTCGCTCCGTCGGCGCGACCCGGGCGAGTCCCGTCGAACGGGACCGGCTCGGCGTCCCGAGCGACCGATTCGACCGCGGCCGCGAAACGGGCGCCGCGCCGCCGCGCGTCCGCGAGACGCTCCGCGACGAGGAACGCGCTCCCTTCGCCCGGGATCGCCCCGCCCGGAGCGCGGTCGGTCCGGAGCTTCGAGAGGCGGTTCAGCTCCGCGATCCGCGCCGGGTCGAGGGGAGCGTCGAGGCCCCCGATGAGAGCGACGTCGATCTCTCCGGCCCGCAGCCGCGCCGAGGCCGCCTCGAGCGCGAGGAGCGCCCCCGCGTGTCCGTTCCGGCAGGGAACGACCTCGCCGGCGGGCTCGCCGGAGATGAGCCCGGCCTCGACCGCTCCCTCGACGAACTCGTCGGCGTCGGCGGCGGAAGCCCCCGGCGCATCGGCGTACGGGAGCGCGAGGTAGACGGCCACCGCGTTTCGGCGGTACGCCCCCTCGACGTCTCCCGGCTCGTAGAGCCCGGCATCCCAGAACGCCTCCCGCGCCGCGGCGAGAGCCAGGTCGACCGGGGCGGCCGAGCCGAGCGACGCCGCCAGGGCCTCGGCCGGGGCGGCGACGTAGACGCCGCCCTCCTCCGGAGGCTCTCCCCCTTCGCCGGCGAGAGGTCGCTCCTCCATCCGGCGGACGCCCGCGCTCACCGACGTCGCGGTCTGGTCGAGGGTGGCCCCGACGGCCGTAACGGCGCCGAGGCCCGTGATCGCGATCCCGCCCCGGCCTCCGGAGCGCGGTGCGGACGCGCTCACGACGCCTCCGCCTCGACGGCGACGCACTCGACGTCGCGCGTCTGCCCGTGGACGCCCTGGTAGGCCCCGAACGTCAGCTCGAGGAGCGAGGCGTTCGCGTCGAAGAGGACGGTCTGGAGCGCGAACGAGAGGTCGCTCTTCCGCGTCCGGAAGTAGATCGCCCCCGACGGGACGACCCGCGGCAGCGAGAAGCGGACCTCTCCGTGGGGCCGGACGCCGGTCACGACGACGGGCGCGCCGGCCGCCGGGGCCTCCGGGGCGACGAGCCCCGGCGCTCCTCGCTGCCGGCTCCGCGGGTCGAGGTCCGTCGGCGGAAGCGGAGCGCGGTCGCGCTGCCAGGCCTCGTCGTACGTTCCCGCCCGCGACCGCCGGGGCTCCCAGTGCGGCGCCGTGAAGCCGAAGCCGGCCGGGACGGGCCGGTCGAGCGGCCCGCGGATCGGCTCGGCGGGGTCCTCGATGCTCGGCAGGAGGTCTCCCGACACGGGCCTGCGCGACTTTCGTGCGCGGAAGCCGCGCCCCACGGGGTTCCGCAGCTCCTCCTCCCAGGCCTCGCCCGCCGGGACGTCCTCGTCGCGCCCGCCGAACGCGTTCTCCCACGTCAGGTCGACCGACTCGAAGGGCGCCGCGTCGGGCACGCCGGCCGACCCGCTCCAGCGCCGCTCGCCGAAGACGCGGAGCTCGCGCCCCCACGCCCCGACGCGAAACGAGACGTCGACCTGCGGCGCGGGGCGCGAGCGTCCGGCGCTGCCGAGGAGGACGAGGTCGCACCCGGGCTTGCCGGGGCAGAGGTCGGAGGCGCGGAGGATGGAGGAGCGGCCCGGCTCGCCGAGGTGCTCGTCGGCGAAGCGAACGGGGACCTGCTCGGGGGCCGGCGCCAGCCCCGTCCGCGCCGTCCAGACGAACGACGCCTTCAGCAGGACGGCGAGCGTCTCGGCGCCGGCCTCGTCGAGGACGAGGACCCTCTCCGCCGCGAACGGGCTCCGGTTGACGAGATCCATCGTGCCGTTCCTCGCGCTCCGAGCCCTGCGCTCAGTTCTCCTTGATCTGGGAGCCCTTGATCGTGACGACCGACGCGGCCTTGATGTTGATCTTCCCGCTCGCGTCGAGCGTGATGTTCTTCCCCTTGATGACGATCGTGCCGTCCTTCTTCAGCGTGATCCCCGACTTGCCGGACTGGATCTGCACGGCGTTCCCCGCGGTGATCGAGACCGACTTCGACGCCGTCGTCGCCGCGCTCCCGCCCACCTGCGTCGACGCGTCGGAGCCGACGTTCGTCGTCGAGCCGCCGCCGACGGTCGTGGAGCAGGAGCCGCCGATGGCGAGGCTGTAGAGACCCCCGACCGCGATCGTCTCCGCGCCGCCGATCGTCCGGGTCTCGGCCCCGCCCACCATGATCGTCCGGCTGACGCCGACCGTGATCATCTCGTTGTTCGTGACGGTCTCGGTCCTGTTGTTGCCGATGCTCGTCGTCTCGTCGTTGGAGACGGATTTCGTCCGGTCGTTGCCGACGGTGTGGGTCTCGTCCGCCTCGACCGAGATCGACTGGTTCCGCTCGGCGTGGATCTTGAGGAGCTCGCCCCCCTTCTTGTCCTCGAACATGATCTCGTTGAAGTTCGCGGGGCCTCCCCCCTTCGAGCTCCGGGACTTCACGCCGCTGCGCGTCTTGTTCGCGGGCAGGTCCCACGGCGGCATCTGGTCGGCGTTGTAGACGCTGCCGACGACGATCGGCCGGTCCGGGTCCCCCTCCAGGAAGCCGACGACGACCTCCTGCCCGATCCTCGGGATCCGGATCGCGCCCCAGTTCCGCCCCGCCCAGCTCGTCGCCACGCGGACCCAGCACGACGAGTTCTCGTCGTTCTTGCCTTCCCGGTCCCAGTGGAACTGCACCTTCACCCGGCCGTACTTGTCGGTGAAGATCTCCTCGCCCGACGGCCCGACGACCACCGCCGTCTGGCTCCCCTGGACGACCGGCTTCGCCGTCTTCCTCTCCGGTCGGTACGGCAGCGCCGCGGGGATGCAGGTGAACGTGTTCTCGTACGTCATGGCCACGTCCTGCCCCGACCGGTAGTCCGCCCCGTAGGTCGCCTCGTGCCGGACGCTCGTCAGGACGTAGTCGCCGTCGCCGCTGAAGTGCCGCTGCAGCGTGAACCCGTAGCCCGAGAGGAGGTGCTTCACGTTGCTCCGGCCCCGGAGGACCACGGCCGGCGTCGTCTCCGCGTCCATGCGCAGCTCGACCGTCCGCTGGTTGTCGCGGAAGATCTTCTGAAGCTCCGACGCCTGGTCGCCGCCGCCCGCGGTGATCCCGTCGAAACGCTGCGCGTACTCGCCCGGGTAGTCGTAGATCTCCATCTCGTCGACGCCCGCGACCTTCAGCTTGTGCGTCTCCTTCCCCACCGGGACGCTGTCGAGCGTGAGCGTCTCGGCCTCCAGGTGCTTGTGCGGCAGCTCGAAGCTGTGGTCCCAGAGGACGTACTTGCCGGGCCGGATCTCCTGCTCCTTCTTCCAGCCCCAGATGCGGTTCTCCTCCCGCGTCCCGCCCTCGAGCTCCTCGTAGGGAATCCGGTTCTCGCCCGCGAGCTTCGGGTGCTCGAGCGGGTTGTCCGAGACGATCATCTTGTGGCTCCCGTCGGAGTGCTCGAAGAAGTAGTAGATCCCCTCCTCTTCCATCAGGCGCGACCCGAAGCTGAAGTCCGTCTCCCGGTACTGAGCGCAGTAGTCCCGCGGCTCGTACTTCCCGGTCAGCTGCCAGTCCGCGTCGAAGCCGGTGAAGACCTTCTTCAGGATCTCCGGCACCGTCATCCGCTGGAAGATCCGGCTCTTCGCCTTCCGCGTCAGCTTCCAGACGTCGGGGACGAGCTCCGCCTCGTACAGCGTGAACTTCTCGTCCCGCTCCCCCTGGGCCAGCCTCACGCAGAGTCCGTTCAGGTGCGTCTCGCTCTCGTCCGGCAGCTGCAGGTGGACCGTCACCTTCTGCCCGAGCACCGCGTCGAACGCGACCTTCGTCTTGTTCTCCGCGATCATCTCCAGGCGGTACGAGAAGAGCCGGGAGATCCCCTCCTCCCCCTTGAAGCCCTTCAGGAGGAGCTCGTTCTCGCCGAGCGGCGTCGTCACCCGGAGCTTGCGCTGCTGCTGGAGATACTCGCCCATCGTCCGTCCTCCCGGGCATTCCGCCCGGATTCGAGAGCTGATCCGTTTCTGCTTGCCGCGGGAATATAGGTTCCGGGAGAGGTCGGGTCAAAGGAACGGCGGCGCCAAAGGCCATCGTCGTGAGCCTGCTCACCGGAACGCTTGCGAAGCGCGCCTCCTGCGTCTCCTGCGCGGTCGCGAGCGCCGACCGGCAGCGCCTCGGGGAGACGGCGAGCTTGATTCCCGCGACACTTGCGTCTAATTTACGCCCATGGTCGAGATCGGCCCCCCCGCCCGCGACATGTTCATGCCGGGGGACGCGAAGAAGATCGTCTCCCCCGGCGCGCGGAAGGAGGAGCTGCGTAAACGCAGCTTCGGCGGCCCCGCCGCCTCACCGAAGGTCCGCTGGGCCGAGCTGCGCTGCGCGTCGGCCTTCTCGTTTCTCGAGGGGGCCTCCGAGCCGGAGACGCTCGTCGAGCGGGCCGCCGCGCTGGGGCTCCCCGCCGTCGCCCTCGTCGACCGCAACGGCGTCTCCGGCGCGCCCCGCTTCTTCAAGGCGGCGAAGGCCGCGGGGCTGAAGGCGCTCGTCGGGGCCGAGGTCGTCCTCGACGAGGCGGCTCTCCCGCGCGACCTCCGCGGGCCGCTCGGCCTCGTCCCGCCGCCTCCCCCGCCGGGCCTCCCGCCCGCGCGCGTCACGCTCCTCGCCGAGAGCCGCGCCGGCTACCGCAACCTCTGCCGCCTCCTCACCGCCGCCGCGCTCGGAAAGCCGAAGGGCCAGGCCGCGGCCTCGTGGGCCGACGTCGCCGCGCACGCCGAGGGGCTCCACGTTCTCTCGGGCGGCGCCGAAGGGCCGGTCCTCCGCGCGATCGAGAGGGTCGGGGCCGACGCGGCGGAGAAGCTCCTCTCCCGCCTCGCGGCGATCTTCCCCGGTCGCCTCCACGTCGAGCTGCAGCGGCATCGCGTCCGCGACGAAGAGGCCCGGAACGCCGTCCTCCTCGAGCTCGCCCGCGCGCAGAAGCTCCCCCTCGTCGCCACGAACGGCACCCGTTACGCGCGCCGCCGCGACAAGGACCTCTTCGACGTCCTCACCTGCATTCGGAACCACACGACGGTCGATTCCGCCGGGCGCCTCCTCGAGGCGGGCTCGGAGCGCCACCTCAAGGGGCCGGAGGAGATGTCCGCCCTCTTCGCCGACCTCCCCGGCGCCGTCGGCGGCGCGGCCGACCTCGCGGACCGCCTCGCCTTCACCCTCGCCGACCTCGGCTACCGCTTCCC
>JAGOBQ010000175.1 GCA_017999215.1 Thermoanaerobaculia bacterium | reverse complement strand
GGATGACGAGGACGATGAGGAGGAGGAGGACGATGAGGCCGATGACGATCGTCGTCGTCTGCGAGGTGCCGACGGGGACCTCGGTCGTCGCGGCGGGGGCCGGCGCGGCGGCGTGGTCGCCCTCGTGGCCGGCGGGCGCGGCCTCGGTCGTCGTCGCCGGAGCCGCGGCGGGAGCCGTCTCCGTCGTCGCCGGTGCGGCCTCGGTCACGGCCGGCGCGGCCTCCGTGGTCGCGGGGGCGGCGTCCTGGGCGAGGGCGCAGGGGGCCGTGAGGAGGACGAGGGCCGCCAGGATCGCGGCGAGCGGGCGGAACGTCATCGGATCTCCTTTCCTTCCAGCGGGGGAACGCTAGCAGGAGGAGGCGAAATCGGGAAGCGTCAGGCCTCGGGGCAGCGGCCGCCGAGCGCGCGGATCTCCAGCGCCAGTGACTCCACCTCGACCAGGAGGGCGTCGGCCTCCGGCCCTGGGACGAATTTCCGGATCTCGGGCGCCCGAAGGAGCTGACGAAGCTCGGCGACCCGCGCCGCAGCCGCGCTCAGCCGCTCCCGGCAGTCGGCGGGCCCGGTGTCGAGGAACGCGTCGGCGACGAGGGACGGCACGGCCAGGGCGGCGCGCCGGAGGCGCTGCCCGGAGTCGCCGGGGAGCTCCGCCGCGCCCTCGAGCGTCGCGCAGACTTCGTGCGCAAGGCCGATGGCCTTTCTCCAGGCCGGGGTTTCGCGCACGTCCATCGTTCGTCCGAAGCATATACGGACGTGGGGGCCCCGTCGTTCCGTCCGGGGTTCCCCTTTCGGGGGATTCCCCCCCCTGCTACGCTTCCCGGTCGGATCGGTACAGACCCGGCCGTGGCCGGAATCTTCGAGAGCAGGGGGAGAAGCATGCGACGGAAGATCACTGTCATCGGCGCCGGGAACGTCGGCGCGACCGCCGCCCAGCGGATCGTCGAGAAGGAGCTCGGGGACGTCGTCCTCGTGGACGTCGTCGACGGCGTTCCGCAGGGCAAGGGCCTCGACATGTACCAGTCGGGCGCCGTCGAAGGCTTCGACATGAAGATCGTCGGCTCGAACGGCTACGAGGAGACGGCCGACTCCGACCTCTGCATCATGACGGCGGGCCTCCCCCGCAAGCCCGGGATGTCCCGCGACGACCTCCTGAAGACGAACGAGGCGATCGTCGCCGACTGCATCGGCAAGGTGACGCGCTACTCCCGCGACCTGACGATCATCGTCGTCACGAACCCCCTCGACGCGATGTGCGAGGTCGCCCGCCGCGTCTCGAAGCTCCCGAAGAACAAGGTCATCGGGATGGCCGGCATCCTCGATTCGGCCCGGATGCGCGCCTTCATCGCCATGGAGATGAACGTCGCGATGTCGAACATCCACGCGACGGTCCTCGGCGGGCACGGCGACACGATGGTCCCGCTCCCGCGCTACTCCACGGTCGCGGGCGTCCCGATCACGGAGCTCCTGTCGGCCGAGAAGGTCGAGGAGATCGTGAAGCGGACCGCCAACGGCGGCGCCGAGATCGTCAAGCTCCTGAAGACCGGGTCGGCCTACTACGCCCCGTCGGCCGCGGCCGTCGAGATGGCCGACGCGATCTTCAACGACAAGAAGAAGATCCTCCCCTGCGCGGCGCTCCTCGAGGGGGAGTACGGGATCAGCGGCCTCTTCGTCGGCGTCCCGGTCGTCCTCGGCAAGGACGGCGTCGAGAAGATCATCGAGCTGAAGCTGACGCCCGAAGAGGCGGCGGCCCTCCGGAAGTCGGCTGACTCCGTCGCCGAGCTCTGCGGGATGCTGACCGTCTGATCGAACGATGAGCGCGATCCCGTCCACGGCGGAGAGACCGGTCTTCGGCTCCATCACCCTCAAGGCGGTGATGGCCCTGACCGGCATCGTCCTCTACGGCTTCGTCTTCGTCCACATGGTCGGCAACATCCAGCTCTACCAGGGTCCGGAGAAGATCAACGGCTACGCGGCGTTCCTCAAGGCGGTTCCGCCGCTCCTGTGGGGGACCCGGATCACCCTCCTCGCGGCCGTCCTCCTCCACGCCCTCGCTGCGTTCACGCTCTGGCGCCGGAACCTCGCCGCCCGCCCCGTGGGGTACGCCCACCAGGACTTCCAGGCGGCCGGGATCACCTCCCGGACGATGTACTGGACGGGGCCGGTCATCGGCCTCTTCGTCGTCTACCACCTCCTCCACCTCACCGTAGGCGCGGCCCACCCGCAGTTCAGCCACACCGACGTCTACGCGAACGTCGTCGTCGGCTTCTCGAACGTCTGGGTGTCGGCGTTCTACGTCCTTGCGATGGTCGCCCTCGGCTTCCACCTCTTCCACGGCGGCTTCAGCCTCCTCCAGACGCTGGGCCTCCGGACGCCGAAGTACGAGAAGCCGATGAAGGCGGTCCTCGCGGTCCTCTGCACCGTGATCGTCGTGGTGAACGTCTCCTTCCCGATCGCGGTCCTCGCGGGCCTGGTGAAGTAGGAGGAAGCGGGATGGAACTCGACGGCAAGTGCCCCACCGGCCCCATGGAGTCGCGCTGGACGCGGCACAAGGCGGCGATCAAGCTGATCAACCCGGCCAACAAGCGGAAGTACAGCCTCATCATGGTCGGCTCCGGCCTCGCGGGCGCCTCCGGCGCCGCGAGCCTCGCCGAGCTCGGCTACAACGTCTCCTGCTTCTGCTACCAGGACAGCCCGCGCCGCGCCCACTCGATCTCCGCGCAGGGCGGCATCAACGCGGCGAAGAACTACCAGAACGACGGCGACAGCGTCTACCGCCTCTTCTACGACACGGTCAAGGGAGGCGACTTCCGCGCGCGCGAGTCGAACGTCTACCGCCTCGCCGAGGTGTCGAACGACATCATCGACCAGTGCGTCGCCCAGGGCGTCCCGTTCGGGCGCGAGTACGGCGGCACGCTCGGGAACCGCTCCTTCGGCGGCGCGCAGGTCTCGAGGACCTTCTACGCGCGGGGGCAGACGGGGCAGCAGCTCCTCATCGGCGCCTACCAGGCGCTCGAGCGGCAGATCGGCCTCGGCAAGGTGAAGATGTACCCGCGCACGGAGATGCTCGACCTCATCGTCGTCGACGGCGTCGCGCGCGGCATCGTCGTCCGCGACATGGTCACCGGGAAGGTCTCGAGCCACCTCGCCGACGCCGTCCTGCTCGCGACGGGCGGGTACGGGAACGTCTTCTTCCTCTCCACGAACGCGAAGGGGTGCAACGCGACGGCCATCTGGCGCGCCTACCGCCGCGGGGCCTACTTCGGGAACCCCTGCTACACGCAGATCCACCCCACCTGCATCCCGGTCCACGGCGAGAACCAGAGCAAGCTGACGCTCATGTCGGAGTCGCTCCGCAACGACGGCCGGATCTGGGTGCCGCTGAAGAAGGGGGAGACGCGCAGGGCGGCCGACATCCCCGAGGCCGAGCGCGACTACTACCTCGAGCGCAAGTACCCGAGCTACGGGAACCTCGCCCCCCGCGACATCTCCTCGCGCGCGGCCAAGCAGGTCTGCGACGAGGGGCGCGGCGTCGGCCCCGGCGGCCAGGGCGTCTACCTCGACTTCGCCGAGTCGATCGGCCGGCTCGGCGAGAGCGTCATCCGCGAGCGGTACGGGAACCTCTTCGAGATGTACGAGAGGATCACCGACGAGAACCCGTACAAGGTCCCGATGCGGATCTACCCGGCGGTCCACTACACGATGGGCGGCCTCTGGGTCGACTACAACCTCATGTCGAACGTCCCCGGCCTCTTCGTCCTCGGCGAGGCGAACTTCTCCGACCACGGCGCGAACCGCCTCGGCGCCTCGGCGCTGATGCAGGGGCTCGCCGACGGCTACTTCGTCATCCCGTACACGATCGGCAACTACCTCGCTCAGGGCAAGCCCGCGAAGGTCGACGCCTCCCACCCGGCCGTCAAGGCGGCCGAGGCGGAGGTGACGGAGCGGACGAAGAAGCTCCTCTCGATCAAGGGGAAGCGGACGGTCGACTCGCTCCACAAGCAGCTCGGGCTCCTCATGTGGGAGAAGTGCGGGATGGGCCGCAACCGGGCGGGCCTCGAGGAGGCGATCGCGAGGATCCCGGAGGTGCGCGAGGAGTTCTGGAAGAACGTCTTCGTCCCCGGGAGCGGGGAGGACCTGAACGTCTCGCTCGAGAAGGCGGGGCGACTCGCCGACTTCCTCGAGCTCGGCGAGCTCATGTGCCGCGACGCCCTCGTCCGCGAGGAATCGTGCGGCGGCCACTTCCGCGAGGAGTACCAGACTCCGGACGGCGAGGCGCTCCGCAACGACGAGAAGTTCGCCCACGTCGCCGCCTGGGAGTGGAAGGGCGAGGGCGCCACGCCCGAGCGCCACACGGAGCAGCTCACGTTCGAGTCCGTCCATCTCGCCACGAGGAGCTACAAGTAATGAGCGGCGACAAGGACATCGACATCAAGGTCCGCATCTGGCGGCAGAAGTCGCCTTCCGACAAGGGCGGCCTCGTCACGTACGACGTCCCGGGCGTCAGCACCGGCTCCTCGTTCCTCGAGATGCTCGACCTCGTCAGCGAGCGGCTCATGGAGAAGGGCGAGGAGCCGATCGCCCTCGACCACGACTGCCGCGAGGGGATCTGCGGCGCCTGCTCGCTCGTCATCAACGGCGTCCCGCACGGGCCGCGCTCCGCGACGACGACCTGCCAGCTCCACATGCGGAGCTTCCAGGACGGCCAGACGATCACCGTCGAGCCGTTCCGGGCGAAGGCCTTCCCCGTCATCAAGGACCTCATCGTCGACCGCTCGGCCTACGACCGGATCATCGCGGCGGGCGGCTTCGTCTCTGTGAACACCGGCGTCGGCGTCGACGCGAACGCCATCCCCGTGCCGAAGGAGAACGCCGAGCTCGCGATGGACGCGGCGGCGTGCATCGGCTGCGGCGCCTGCGCCGCCGCCTGCCCGAACGCCTCGGCGATGCTTTTCGTCGGGGCGAAGGTCTCCCACCTCGGCCTCCTGCCGCAGGGGCAGCCCGAGCGGAAGGAGCGCGTGCTCAAGATGGTCGAGCAGATGGACGCCGAGGGCTTCGGAGGCTGCACGAACATGGGGGAGTGCGAGGCCGCCTGCCCGAAGGAGATCAAGCTCGAGGTCATCGCGCGCCTGAACCGCGACTACCTCGGCGCAAAGGTCACGAAGCGGCCCAAGGGGGCCGAGAAGGGCGGAGGCGCCTGACCTCCGGCGGGGCGCCGCGATGGCGCCCCGCGCCCCCGGTCCACGGAATGGAAGATCGGCGCGGCCGGGGGCGACCCCGGCCGTGCGTTTTCGGGGCGCGCGGGCGTGCGTCCGCCCGCGCCGTTCATCGCGCGAGGTCGTAGCGGTCCCGCAGCGCGCGGTCCTCCCGCTCGAGCGATACCGCCCGCGTGCGGAGGGCCGTCGCCTTCGCCGCGACGGCGAGGAGCGCCGTCGCCGGCTCGGGCGAGGCCATCGCCTCCTTCAGGGAGCGCAGCATCTCGAGCGCGTCGTCGAGGCTCCCGAGAGTCTCGCGGTGGTGCACCGTGCAGGACGGCGGCGGCACGACCGAGGCGAGCCGCCGGCGCGCGTCCTCCGTCTCCCGTACCAGCCTCTCGAGGCCCGATGCGTCGCCGTTCGCGAGCGCCACGGCCAACCCGTTCGCGACGCTCTCCGCGTCGCCCTCGAGCGCCGCCGGCCGGCTGCCATCGAGAGCCTCGAGGTAGGCCGCGACCGAGGCCCGCTCCGGGTCGTGCGCGGCGCGGAGCGGAGTCGCGGCGGCAGGAAGGGTCGGGGCGATCGGGGCTTCCGGGACGGGAGACAGCGGTGCCGCCGGGTCCGGCGAGAACGCGGACGGGGCGTCGGCTCCCGGGAGGAGCTCTGCGGGCGACGGCAGGGCGGGGAGCGGAGGAGCGGGAGAGCCGGGGGCGCGCGTGGGGGGCGCCCCTCTCTCCGGAGCCTGGTCCGCCGGCGGGCCGTCCGGGCGCGGCGCGGAAGAGGCTCGTCCCAGGAGGAAGGCGACGGCCAGGAGCGCGACGCCGGCGACACCGGCGAGAACGAAGAGGAGCCGTCGGTCCACGCTCACCGTTCCCACGTCGTTCGCCCCTTCACGCGTCCTGCTTCAGCTCGGCCCGGATCGCCTCGAGGTCGGGGTCGACGGCGGCCTGCGCGGCGAGCTTCGGGTTCAGCTTCAGCGCGCGGCGCGCCGCTGCGAGCGCCCCCGGCCGGTCGCCCGCGGCGAGGCGGACGACCGCGAGGTCGTAGACGACCTCGGGGAGCATCGTCGGCTGCGCCTCCGCGCGGGCCGTCGCCTCCTCCTGCCACTTCAGCGCCTCGAAGAACCTCTTCTCCAGGAACGCCGTCCAGCCGCGGTTCCAGAGATCGTTCACGACGGCCATCCCGACGAGGCGCGTCAGCTCGCGGAACGGGTCCGCGTGGTCGTCGACGCGGACGTCGACGGCCCGGTCGGTGAAGCCGTTGTAGCCCCCCTTCGCGCGGCAGACGAGGAGCGCCGCCGACTGCCGGCCCCGGCTGTCGCCTCCCGCCGCGTCGCCCGCGGAGAGCGCCAGGAGGAGCCGCTCGGCGAGCGGCTTGCCGGCGGTCGAGAGGAACGAGCGCTCCATCGCGTCGACGACCGCCTCTCCGACGAGGATGTTCCCCTGCACCGCGTAGCCCGGCCCGCGGCGTCCTCCCGCCCAGGAATTGCATCCGCTGCCCGTGTACGTCGCGGCCTCGCCCGAGGCCGCGACGATACCGACCTGTCGCCGGTCGCGCCCCTCGTCCCCGCGCAGGAGGACCTTCAGCGTCTCCTCCGCCGTCGCTCCGCGCGCCAGCAGCTCGAGACCGCCCGGACCGAACGACGTGTTCGCCGACGACTGCGTGGCGACCGCGCCGACGCCCGCCCTCGCCCAGGGCACGACCGTCCCGACGGCGAAGAAGCGGCTCGCGACGGCAACCCCGACCTCGCCGGTCGCCGGGTCGGCCGCGGCGATCGAGAACGTGGACGGATCGGGCGGCGCCGCGGGAAGGCGCCCGGCCGCGAGGACGGCGAGAGACAGGAGGAGCGCGGACGGATGGCGCGCGAAGCTCATGAGCGACCTCTCGCGGCGAGTCTAAGCCGGCGGCGTGGTGGTCCTGAGCCTCTCCGGCTGTATCCTCCCGCCGACACGACGGGGGGAACGTTGACCCATAAGGCAGACGCCATCGCGCGGGCGGCGCGGGAGCTCACGGACCCGGCGGCGCGGGCCGCATACCTCGACGGCGCCTGCAGCGGCGACGAGGCCCTGCGGGCGCGCGTCGAAGCGCTCCTCGGCGCGGACGAGGAGACCGTGGACCAGGTCCCCGCGCACGGCGCGATCTCGTCCGCCGAGACCCTCGCCGACGCCCCCGCCCCACGCTCCCCGATCCTCGAGGGGCCGGGGGCGCGCCTCGGCCCCTACCTCCTCCTCGAGCGGATCGGCGAGGGGGGCTTCGGCACGGTCTACCTCGCCGAGCAGCAGGAGCCGATCGTCCGCCGGGTCGCGGTGAAGCTCCTGAAGCCGGGGATGGACACGGAGAGGGTCGTGGCGCGCTTCGAGCTGGAGCGCCAGGCCCTCGCGATGATGGACCACCCGAACATCGCGCGCGTCATCGACGCGGGGGCGACGCCGACCGGACGTCCCTTCTTCGTGATGGACCTCGTCGCGGGGGTCCCCATCTCGGAGTACTGCGACCGCAACGAGCTGCCGGTCGCGGCGCGGCTCGAGCTCTTTTCCCAGGTCTGCAACGCCGTCCAGCACGCCCACGCGAAGGGGCTCATCCACCGCGACATCAAGCCCTCGAACGTCCTCGTGGCGACCCACGACGGCAAGCCGCACGCGAAGGTCATCGACTTCGGCATCGCGAAGGCGACCGCGGTCCCGGCCACGGGCGAAGCGCTCTTCACCCTCGACGGGACGATGGTCGGCACGCCCGAGTACATGAGCCCGGAGCAGGCCGAAGGGTCGCTCGACATCGACACCCGCACGGACGTCTACTCCCTCGGCGTCCTCCTTT
>JAGOBQ010000174.1 GCA_017999215.1 Thermoanaerobaculia bacterium | reverse complement strand
GCCGACCCGCGCCTCATGACCTTCTTCGACCGCGAGGACAAGGCGAGCCTCCCCCGCGTCATCGGCGAGCTCGCCGCCGAGATGAAGGGGCCGGGCCGGTCGGTCATGGTCCACGTGGAGGGGACAAGGTCTCTGACCTGCCGCAAGCCGGTCGAGAAGATGAGCGGCGCGTTCGTCGACATGGCGCTCGCGGTCGGCGCCCCGATCGTCCCGGTGAGGTTCGTCGGGGGGCTGCCGGCCGAGCCGCTCGAGAAGCGCCTCGAGTTCCCGCTCGGCATGAGCCGCCAGGACATCCTCCTCGGAGAGCCCCTGTTGCCCGAGCGCCTCGCCGGCCTCCACTACGGCGCCCGAAAGGCGCTCGTCGTCGCGGCGATCAACGCTCTCGGCGTCCCGAACGCCCTGGAGCAGCCCTACCCCGGCGACCCCGACTTCGAGCGGCGCGTGAACGCCTGGCAGGCCGCGCGCGGCGTCTCGCACGAGCACGCGACGCTCCGCGAGGTCCTCGCGGAGCTGGATTCGCCCGGCGACGAGGTCCGGCGGCTCCTCGCGGCCCCGAGCGCCGCCGCCCACGCCGGGGACGAGACCCCGGCGGGGCGGTGGCTGCAGGAGCTGGGCCGGAGGCTCCTGGGAGAAGGACCCTAGCCCTTCTCCTCCGGCGCCCCGAGCCTCCCGACGACCTTGGCGAGGTCGACGCCGAACGCGGCCTTGACCTGCTCGGGGGTGAGCCGGGAAAGGACGCCGCGGAGGTTCCTCTCGAGCGTGGCCTTGGCGACCTGGATGATCTGGGGGCGCCCCGGGCCGAGGAGGCGCTCGAGGGCGTTGGCGAGGAGGGGCCGGTGGCCGGCCACCTTGAGGTTCGCGACGCCGGCGATCGTGAGCGGGATGCCCCCCTTGGAGTAGGCGTTGCTCACGGCGACGTCGACGGTCATGGTTCGACGGTGCGCTCCTCGAGCGTTCTCATCCTCGTGCCCGTTGCGAGAGGCCGTTGTCATTGCGCGGGGCGACTGATGTATCCACATCAATTCGAGCGGATCTCGCCGGAGCTGTATCAATTCGGCAGGGCTCGCGGGGCCATGGATAGAGTCGGTTCGGCTTCGAAGACTAGGGCCGCAATCCGTTCTCAGAAAGGACTCGCACTTGAAACGAAGCCCGAAACATCTGCCGCTGGTTCTCGCTCTCATGCTCGCTGCCGCGAGCCAAGCGCAGGCTGAGGTATGGGAGCTCCGGATCTCGCCGACTGCCGCCAAGGGGACGACGCCGAAGGGACTCCTCGGAAAGGACTTCAGGGGCGAAGCGTTCTGCATGGCGGGAGCCTGCGTGCTCTCTACGACCTCCGACGTGGATTTCGCCAGCCTCGGCCCGATCCGCTCGAACCCACTCGCCGTCCTGACGCCACTCCCGGATGCTCGCAAGGTCTATTTCCAGAAGGGCACCTACGACGCCGAACTCGGCCGATTCGAGACGGACTTCGAGGGAGCGCGCGAGACCGCCGACTCGGGCGCGATCGGCCAGTTCGTCGTCGTCTTCAAGGGCTACCCGGAACCCCGGTGGCTCGAGGAAATCCGGAACGCGGGCCTCTCGGTCCTGGAACCCCTTCCGCCGATGGGCTACGGCGTGTACGGGCTCCGGTCCGCCGTCGACAACCTCGCGAAGTCGAAGGCATACATCTACCGCGTCGCGGACATCCCACCCGGAGCTCGACGCTTCGGGCTCCAAGCCGAGCCATCGGAAGGGCCTGATCATCCTACGTCGGCTGTCATCGTGGCCGTCGAGGTCATGGCGCCCTTCATCGCCGAGAGGCTCCGGGAACTCACTGGAGCAGAGCCAACTAGGGTCTACACCACCGGCTCCCAGACCGCGTTCACGGCCGAGCTGACGTTGTCGCAGATCCGAGCACTCAGCCGTCTTCCGGAAGTGACGGCCGCCTACCGTACGACGATGGTCGGCCCATCCGACGAGCGCGCCACCAAGATCGTCTCCGGGACCTGGCGGACACCAGGAACAGCATGGCCCACGGCGAGCTCTCTCGGCAGCAACCCCATCCAAGGGACCTATCATTGGGATGGCTTCCTCGCTTCGCTCGGGGGCATCGGCGTCTTTCCTCAGAATCAGACGATCGGCTTCCTCGATACCGGAGTGGACGACGGACTGTTCGCTCGAACCGATGGAACGGAGTCCTGCCCTCCCCACCTGACGTCGGCATCCGGATGCAGACTGGTCTTCTCCGTCGATACCAGCGACGACCACAGCAACCTGAATCGTCGAGGTGACGATCTACACGGCCACGGGACACTCGTCACTTCCATAGCGGCCGGGCTCACGACCGGAGATCCAGGACGCGACTCCGCCGGCTGGGCACTTACGCAGGGCGTCGCCTCCGGCGCCAAGGTCGCGATGAGCCGGTACATGGCGGATGCGCAGAAGGGTTGCGGCACGGGCACGGCTCGATACATCGACTACCAGTGGCTTGGGAACCCCGCCATCGGCCTGCCCTACTCTCTCGTCGAACTGGGCAGTAGCGGCGAGCTCCCGCTCCCCGACCAGGAGGTGGTCAGCCCAGGCGTCCGGCTCTTCAATCACAGCTGGAACGACAGACCCGATAACCCGGGTGGGGCGGATGCGACGCTCTACAACGAGAAGGCGATACTCCTCGACAACGCCACCCGCACGCTCAGTTCGGTTGACTTCTCCTTCGGCGCTGCCGGCTTGCGGTACGGAGACTCGGAGCCTTCGCTTCATGTCGTCTCGGCGGGCAACTACCCTCAGCGAACGCCGAATGGGAGCCCCGACACAACGCAACGGGTCGTCACGGCGCCCGGTAATGCCAAGAACGTCATCACGGTAGGGGCGACCAGCGGTCTGAACCAGGAATCGTTCGTTGTGGGCGAGGGCTGCACGAGCTGTCTTTACTGCCCCTCGTGCACCTACAACCAGTGCGATCATGCGGTGGACGCGCGGAGGATCGAGGACTTCAGCAGAATCGGCTATCCGAACCTCCGCCTCAAGCCGGATCTTGTTGCACCGGGAACTCGGGTCTACGGCAGACGAAGCGCCTTGCGGAACGACGCGTGCAACTTCAACTCGCAGTGCACCTTCGATCTCACAGGGAGCTCCGAGTTCGCCTGGGACTACGGAACGAGCTTCTCGGCGCCCGTCGTCACCGGAGCTGCGGCGCTCGTCGATGAATGGTTGACAGTCCAGGGGTCGAAGAAGCCCTCACCAGCCCTCGTAAAGGCCGCCCTTATCGCTTCGGCTACGAACCTCCGCAGCAGCACGAACTGCGCCTCGAGCGACGTGAAGCCGGCCCCGGACAAGTACCAGGGGTGGGGCGGAGCGGCGCTCGACCGGCTCTTCAGGGCCGCGAGCACCTACTACTACAAGGACCAGTTTGACCCGGAGATCCCGGACGACTCCCTGCTCACGCCCAGTACGTTGACGCCTTGGACGAAGCAGCTGACCGTCGTCGATCCCACGAAGACGGTGTCGATCGCGCTCGTCTGGACGGACCGTGCGGGGGACACGAAGGTCGCGACGCTTGAGAACCTCGTCAACGACCTGAATCTCGAGGTCGTTGGAAACGGCACGACACCACCATCCTTCTTCATCGGGAACAAGTACTATTACGATCCGTGCGAGACGTCCCGGCAGGGCTACTCACTCAATCGTCCGTCGTCGTGGACCCCCGACTCGAAGAACAATGTGGAGCGGGTCGACATCAGTCCCGCGCAGATCTCCCAGAACAACATCTCTGCGCTGACGGTGAAGGTCTCCGTCGGCATGATCCGGGGCGACGGAATCGAACCGACGGGCTCTACGCTCCGTCAGGACTTCGCCCTCTTCGTGGTGAACGCCCGTGAGTAGGATCCGCTTTGTACTGCTCTGCTGCGTCCTCTCGCTCGTCATGTACCCAGCCTCGGCCGCGGAAAGGTCGGTCTACGTTCCGACGGTCAGGATTACCCGGCCCACCGCCTCGCCGTTTGGAGGTGACGGGGAGGGCTGGTCTTTCCGCCTCGCGAGCCACGTCATGGTCTTCAATCTCGCCAGCGAACCTCGGTTTGCGGCGCTGGTCGCGTGGTACGACCAGGACGGTGTCAGGCACGAGGGCTTTCCCGCCGGGGAGGGCGATGTCCTGGCTTCCGGAAAGGCCGGCTTGATGAGCGCAGGGTCGTGCGATTCGCCTGAGACGGGCTGTGTAGCCATCGCGGAACTCCGCGTCGAGGACGGGGTCGCCGTCAGGAACACGCTCGAGCGCAGCTACCTGGTCGGAGCCGGGTGCTTCCCGGTCCCGGCGACCGGTGAGCTCTCCCAGGGGCGAGTTCCTCTTCCCGTTTTCGAAGGGCTGCATCTGGCCGGGACGATCGCCGCCTGCGGCGACGTCATGCCGTTCAACGCGGGCGGGGCGCAGATCTGCTCGAACGTCAAGGACCAGAAGTATGTGAGGCGGCTCAATCTCACCCTGTTCAACGGTGGGAAGGCGCCCGCCACCTTCGTCGTGAAGGGTTATCGGAGCGTCTTCGACCCCCCGACGGTCGTTTTCACGGCGACTTACGGCCTCGGGCCGGAGACGGTGACGCAGGTCAACTCGTTCTATGTGCCTCCGATTCCGGTGGACTGCGATCCGCACGAGGAGAACCTCTGGTTCACGATCACCGCCGACCAGCCGTTCCTCGCCTACATCTCGACGATCTTCGATGACGCGGGCCCGGGCGTGAACCCCTACCAGATCTACCCGGCTCTTACCAAGTGATCTCGGCGCAGTGGAGGCGGCGTGTCGCCGCCTCCACTGCGCCCTCCGAGCGAGAGGCGTTTCCCCGAAGCGAGGGAGAGAAGCTCGGGCTCGCCCCTCCCCGCAGTCCGTCAGCCCTTCGGCGCCGGCATTCCCTCCTCCGGCGCCCCGAGCCTCCCGACGACCTTCGCGAGGTCGACGCCGAACGCGGCCTTGACCTGCTCGAGGCGGGCGGAGAGGTTGTTCTCGGCCTCCCGGACGGCTGCCTCGGCGTGGGCCTGGGCCTCGGCGACGCGGGCGCTCTTGTCGAGCGCGGCGGTCTGCTTGCGGCCGAGGGAGTTGAGGTAGCCGACGTCGTCGGCGACGTTCTGGATCTTCAGGACGTCGAGGATCAGGCCGAGGCGCGAGAGGTCGTGCTCGGCCTCCTCGAGGAGCTTCTCGGCGAAGCGGAGCTTGTCCTGGTTGACCTCCTCGGGGTTGAGCTGGGAGAGGACGCCGCGGAGGTTCCTCTCGAGCGTGGCCTTGGCGACCTGGATGATCTGGGGGCGCCTCCGGCCGGGGAGGCGCTCGAGGGCGTTGGCGAGGAGGGGCCGGTGGCCGGCGACCTCGAGGTTCGCGACGCCAGCCTGCTCAGTGAAGAGGCGGGATGCCTGGCTCGAGCGATCATCGCCCCCTTCCCCTGGCGGGTTCCGCATCCCGTGGAACGACGAGTATTCCGGAACGAAGCCGGTGTCGTACTTGCAAATTGTTCCGGAAGAGCGCATGTTCCGCGGTATGCGGAACGTGAGAATGAACGGGACGACGGTGGCGCAGGCGATCGCCGGCGTTCGTCGACGGCTGCCTCCCGGATGGGTCGTGGGAGAGGAGACAGCTGCGCGGACGTCCGCCGTCCTGACGCTGCGTGCCCCGGACGGGCAAAGGGCTGACCTCGCGGTCGTCGTGCGCAGGGGGCTGGTGCCGCGCGACGTCCCGTCGCTGGTAGCGAGCGCAGTCCAACGGGCGATCGTCGTCTCTCCTTACCTCGGCAGCCGAACGCGCGAGCTGCTCGCCGAGGCCGGCGTGAGCTATGCCGACGCAACGGGGAACCTCAGGCTCGTCGTAAGCAGCCCCGCTGTCTTCCTCGAGGGCGTCGGCGCGGGCCAGGATCCCGACCGAATGCCGCGCCCGCTTCACAGCCTCCGCGGCGCAGCCGCGTCGCGTGTCGTGCGAGCCCTTTGCGAGTTCCCGCCGCCGTTCGGCGTGCGGACGCTCGCGGGGGTTGCGGCGACGCCGCTGGGAACGGTGTCCCGCGTCGTGAGCTTCCTCGAGACGGAAGCGCTCCTCACGCGAGACGAGCGAAAGCAGATCGTCGCCGTCGACTGGGCAGCCCTCCTGGCTCGTTGGGCGAACGACTACCGCGTCTCCACGACCAACGCGATGGGTGCGTACCTCGAGCCGCGCGGTCTCGGCGCCTTGTGGCCAAAGCTCTCAAGGCTTCCGCGCTACGCGGCAACGGGCTCGATCGCCGGGACGAGCGTCGCGCCGACGCGCCTCGCGATGATCTACGTCGACGATGCCGAGGCCGCCGCTCGAGCGCTCGACCTCGTCCCCACCGAGGCCGGTGCGAACGTGTGGCTCCTTCAGCCGTACGACGAGGTCGTGTTCGAGCGCACGCGACGCAAGCCGGTGACGACGGGAGAGGCAGGGGTGGAGGTGGTCGCCGTCTCGCTTCCGCAGACGGTCGTGGACCTGATGACGAGCCCCGGGCGCGGACCGCAAGAGGCAGCGGCGCTCCTGCTCGAGATGAAGGGAACCGTCGAGGAGTGGCGACGTGGAACACGATCCTGAGTACGTCGCCGCTAGACGGGTGCTGCTCGATGCTCTCGACGCCCTTGGTATGCACCGTAAGGCGGTGGTGCTCGTCGGCGCACAGGCGATCTATCTTCGCGTCGGACCCGGCGACATGGCGGTGGCGCCATTCACCACCGATGGCGACCTCGCGCTCAACCCGGACGTCCTCGACGACGAGCCCATCCTCGCAGAGACCCTTCGCGCAGCCGGCTTCGACCTCGCGGTCAAGCCCGGCACGTGGAGCCTCTCCGGCGTGCAGATCGATCTTCTCGTCCCATCCTCGTTGGGGGGGCCGGGCCGTCGTAGCGCACGCCTGGGGCCTCACGGCACGGAGGTCGCGCGCAAGGCGAAGGGCCTCGAAGCGGCGATCGTCGACCACACCGTCGTTCGCCTGACCGCGCTCGATCCTGTCGATACCCGCGCCCACGGCGTCGCGGTCGCCGGTCTCGCGGCATTGCTCGTGGCCAAGCTGCACAAGATCGCCGAGCGCGAGACGACGCCTGACCGATGGGCTCCGAAGGATGGGCTCGACATTCTGCGCATCCTGCGGGCAGCCGACCTCCGGCAGGTCGCAACGACACTGTCCGGACTCGAGAAGAATCCGGTCGCCGGCGCGGTCACGCGCGAGGCGCGCGCCCACCTCCGCCAGCTGTTCGCGAGTCGCACCGGCCATGGGTCCGCCATGGCCGTGCGGGCGAGTGCGGGTCTCGAAGACGCCGCAACCATAGCCGCGTCGTGTGAGGCTCTGGCAAGAAGGCTCCTCGCGGCCTGGGAGCAGCCGTAGAAAGTAGACACGTGGGGATTGGTACTCGGCGGCGCAATCGAGGCAGCGGATGCGTGCGAAGCCTCGCTTGAGACTGCCGCAGTCGAGGTAACGCGCGACCACGCCATCGAGGAGGCCGCGCCAGAAGCCATACCGGCGCTCGAAGAGATCCTCCCCGGTTCCATTGACCGTCTCGGAGAGGGACTCGAACAACGCGTCCAGGGGCATCTCGGCGGGCCTGCGCCCCCGGTATGCGGCTGCCTCCACGGGAGGATGCGATGGCGGGTCGCGTGCCGCAGGACGGAAAACAGCGCAAGTTGGCAGGCCGCACGCGGCGTCTCCCACGAGCACGCGACGCTCCGCGAGGTCCTCGCGGAGCTGGATTCGCCCGGCGACGAGGTCCGACGGCTCCTCGCGGCCCCGAACGCCTCCGCCCTCGCCGGGGACGAGACCCCGGCGGGGCGGTGGCTGCGGGAGCTGGGCCGGAGGCTCCTGGGAGAGGGACCCTAGCCCTTCTCCTCCGGCGCCCCGAGCCTCCCGACGACCTTCGCGAGGTCGACGCCGAACGCGGCCTTGACCTGCTCGACGAGCTGGACGCCCTGCGCGACCTTCGCGGAGGCGGGGAGGTAGGCGACGCGGTCGACCCTGACGCTCTGGATCGTCTCGACGAGGGAGGACATGACGCTCTGGAGCTTCTGCATGAGGAAGATGTCGC
>JAGOBQ010000173.1 GCA_017999215.1 Thermoanaerobaculia bacterium | reverse complement strand
CCGCCTCGCGAAGAAGGACGCCCGCGGCGCGGCGGCGAAGTTCGACGAAGCGGCCCGCCTCGCCCCGCGTCAGGGGATCCTCCCCCCTCTGAAGGCGATTGCCCTCGTCGAGGCCAACGAGCTCCGATCGGCGCGCGAGTCGGCGCGCGAGGCGGCCCGCCGCGACCCGGCCCTCTTCCACGGCCGGCTCGCCGGGGGGCTCTCGGCCTACAGGCTCTCGGACTGGCGCGACGCCATCAGCGAGCTCGAGACGGCCGAGAAGTCGGTCGGCGCCCAGCTCGTGACGACCTACTACCTCGGGCGGAGCTTCGAGGCGCTCGGCGACCGGAGCTCCGCGGTCGAGAAGTACAAGCTCATCGCGCAGAGCGGCGCCACCGGCGAGCAGGCCGACTACGCGAAGAGGCGGCTCGTCGAGTGGGGCGTGATGGCGCCCGCCGGCACTCAGCCGCCCTATCCCCAGCAGCAGCCCTACCCGCGCTGAGGCGCGGCCGGCCCCGCGGCTTCCGAACGGCCCGCGCTTCGGCGCGGGCCGTTTCGTCTACCTCTTCCCGAGGAGCGTCAGGACCCCGGTCGACATCGCCGGGACGTAGGTGATGAGGAGGACACCCGCTCCGAGGATGAGGAGATACGGGACGGCGTGCCTGTAGAGCTTCGGCAGCGGGATGCCGAAGCGCGAGGAGGAGAGGAAGAGGTTCAGCCCGACGGGCGGGAAGAGGAAGCCGAGCTCGAGGTTCGCGAGGAAGATGACGCCGAGGTGGATCGGATCGATCCCGAAAGCGGCCCCCATCGGGGCGACGAGCGGCGCGAGGATGACGATCGCCGAGTAGATCTCGAGGACGCTCCCGAGGATGAGGAGGATGCCGTTCAGGACGAGGAGGAAGACGAGCGGCGAGGAGACGTGCGACTTCACCCATTCGAGGAGGGCCGCAGGGATCATGGCGTCGACGAGCCAGCTCGTCAGGCCCATCGCGATCGAGAGGAGGATCAGGACGGCTCCCATGAGCGCCCCGGCCTTCACGAGGACGGAGGGGAGTTGCCGAAACGGATGGATGTCGCGCGTCACGAAGCACTCGACGATCGCCGCGTAGGCGCAGGCGGCGGCGGAGGCCTCGACCATCGAGGCGAAGCCGCTCGCGAAGAGGACGACGACGAGGACGGGGAGCGCGAGCTCCCACTTCGCTTCCCAGAAGGAGGCGCCGAGCTCGCGGAGCGCGAACCTCGGCCTCGACCGGCCCTGGGCTTCGAGCTTCAGCCCCTGCCGGATCCCCCAGGCCGCCGTCAGGACGACGAGGAGGAACCCCGGGACGAGCCCCGCGAGGTAGAGCGAGTCGGCGGGGACCGAGGCGACGACGCTGTAGAGGATGACGGGGAGGGACGGAGGGAAGAGGAGGCCGAGGCTCCCCGCGGCCGTCACGAGCCCGAGCGAGAAGCCTTCCGGGTAGCCGTCGTCGCGAAGGATCGGGTAGACGAGGCCGCCGAGCGCGATGATCGTGACGCCCGAGCCGCCGGTGAACGTCGTGAAGAGCGCGCAGACCGCCGCGACCATCACGGCGATGCCGCCCGGCATCCAGCCGAAGAGGGCCCGGAAGAAGCGGACGAGGCGGCCCGACGCGCCGCCTTCCGCCAGGATGTAGCCCGCGGCCGTCAGGAGCGGGATCGCCGGGAGCGTCGGCGAGGCGACGAGCCGGTAGACCTCGGCGGAGACGGCGGCGACGGGGACGGCGTCCTTCCAGAAGAGGAGGCAGGCGAGGCCCCCCATCGCCACGAAGACGGGGGCTCCGAGGAGCGCGGCGAAGAGGATCACCGCCGCGAGCGGCAGGACGAGCGTCGGCGCGTTCGCCTCCGGGACGAGGGAGAGGAGGTACGGAGAGGCGAGCGCCGCGAGGGCGGCGGCGCGGCCGCGAGCCCCGTCGGAAGCCTTCCAGGCGAATCGGACCGCCATGAGGAGGAGCGCCGCCGGCATGACGAGCTCGGCGATCCACTCGGGGAGGCCGAACGAGAGGACCTTCGCCTGCTCGCGGTCGGCCCTCACCAGGCCGACGCTCGCCCAGGAGAGGACCGCGCAGACGGCCGCTGCGACCGAGAACGCGAAGAGCCGCGCGAGGCGCTTCGCGCGCCCGCTCCCGAGGAGCTCGGCCGTCGAGAGCGTCAGGTGCGTCCCCTCGCGGGTCGCGAGGAGCCCCCCGACGAAGGCGATCCAGAGCGTCACGAGCTGGAGGATCGAGCCCGATCCCGGGACGTGGAAGCCGCCGAGCGGGCGGCCGAACGCGTCGATCAGCGGGAGGACGGTCGCGACGGCGAGCGCCGCGACGAGGAGCCCCTGCTCGCTCCTTCGGAGGATCGCTCCGATCGTCACTTCTTCGGCGCCGCGGCCTTCTTCGCGCGGAAGTCGGCCAGGATCTTCCGCGCCTCGTCGAAGGCCGCCTCCGGGACGATCTTCCCGCGGACCTTCGGATAGGCCGCCTCGGCGGCCGTCCGCCAGAGGGCCTCCGTCTTCGCGTCGATCGCGACGACGTTCAGGCCGCGCTTCTGCATCGCCGCGATGTCGCGCTGCTCGGCGGCCCGGCTCTCGGCGCGGAGGCGCGCTCCCGCCTCGGCGGCGGCGGCACGAAGGGCCTTCTGGTCCTCGGGCGAGATCTTGTCCCACGTCGCCTTGTTGACGATGGTCGCCCCGAGGAGGAGCGCCCACTTCACGTCGGTCAGGTTCTTCGCGTGCTGGTACCACTGGAGGAGGACGGCCGCCGTCGGCGTCGTCGGAAGGGCGGAGACGAGGCCGGTCTGGAGCGCTGTCGAGATCTCGGTCGAGGGGAGAGGGACGGGATTGAAGCCGGCTCCCTTCCAGATCTCGAGAGCGTCCGTGTCATTCCCCCAGGCGAACAGCTTGAGAGGCTTGAGGTCCGCGGGCGTCCTCACCGGGGACTTCGTGAAGAAGCGGACCCAGCCCGCGTCGGCCCAGTTCAGGACGACGAAGCCCTTGGCGGCGATCGACGCCTCGAGCTTCGGTCCGTAGACGGCGAGGACGTGGTCCACCTCGTCGTACGAGGCGTAGAGCATCGGCACCTGGAGCGCCATGACCGACGGGTCGATCGCCGAGACGCCGGAGCTCGTCAGGAGCCCGGCGTTCAGGCTCCCGAGCCGCATCTTCCGGACGACGTCCCCGTCGTCCCCCGCGACGCTCCCGGGGTAGAGGCGGACCGTGACGCGCCCCTGCGTCGCCGTCTTCCACTTCTCGGCCATCTCTTTGAGGATGAGGTGGTAGGTCGAGCCGTCGGGCGCGAGCGTCGCCATCTTCACGACGACCTGCGCCCGGGCCGGGGCGGCTCCGGCGAGGAGGAGGGCGAGCGCGGGGAGGAGGAGCCGCGCGGAGGCGGCGTTCGGCATGCGGACTGTCATCGGCCTACTCCAGGAAGAGCTCGTCGACGCGCGCGAGGAGCCAGGCGGCCCGGCGCTGCGAGACGGTGTTGGCGAGCCGGAGCTCGGGAACGGCGTCCGGGTCGACCGCGAGCGCCTTCTTCAGGAGCTCCTCGAACTCGGCCCGGTTCTGGGCGCCGACGGAGACGGTTTCGGCGAAGGAGACGTACGGGGCGGCGCGCTTCCCTTCGGAGAGGGCGACGGCGCGCTCGAGGTGCGCCCGCGCGCGCCCGACGGAGCCGCCGGCGGCTGCGGGGCGGCCTCCCTCGAACGAGATGAAGAAGTCGTGGATCGCGCCACGGCCGAACGTCTCGTCGAGCGCCAGGGCGCGACGCTCGAGCGCCTCGGCGAGCCCCTGGTCGGCCGTCAGCTCGGCGTTCTCCTTCGAGAGGGAGATCGCCGCCCCCCACGCGGCACCCGTCCAGTAGAGGAGCGGGACGTCCGCCTTCGTCGTCGCGGCGAGCGTCGCGGGGCGCCGGCCTTCCTCCCGGAGGCCCGCCTCGAAGCCGGGGTGACGCGCCTCGAGCCCACGGAGGCCGTAGCGAAGCGCGCGGGCGTACAGCTTCCGGGCGCGGGCGCGAAGCGCGGTCGCCCGGGCGAGGTCCTTCTCCTCCACGAAGTCGGCCTCGCCCTGTACGAACGCGAAGGCGTACTGCGTGAAGCCGCTGGAGGCGGCGAGGAGGAGCCCGTCGTGCTCCGGCGCCTCGGCGAGGAGCGCCTCCATCGTCTTGAGTCCGAACGGGATCGCCGCCGCGACGAGCTCCGGGTCGTCGTCCGTCGCGTAGGTGTCGCCGCCGGCTGCGAGGGCGTTCGCGAGCGACTGGACGGCGACCCTGCGGACCGAGCAGCCCGAAGCGAGGAGGGAAGCGGTGAGGAACGCCGAAAGGGCTCCGGCCCAGCGACGGGTGCGTGCCATCCGTCACGAGAATAAACCGCGCGGAGGGGTTCCCGTCCACTCCGTTGCTGCTAGAGTAGGTGCCACCGGCCCCTGGATTCGAGACGCCCGGAGCATCCGCGAGGATGCCGGAGGCGAAAGGAGCGACGATGTCGCAGAGAGCGGCTCTCCGCGGGTTCTTCCTCTGCATCCTTGCCCTCCTGCACGGACGACCGATCCTGGGGCAGGCGGCGGCCGAGATTACGTTTCAGCCGAACCCGGTCCAGGTCCGCGTCGGGGAGATTTCTCAGCTCGTCACGGCGACCATCCAGTACGCCGGGACGCCGCCGGGCGGCACGCAGGAGCTGTTCTTCAACGGTGGCGACGGGCTCGCCGGCGTCACGATCAGCCCGACGCCGGTCTCGTTCATACCCGCGCCGACGGGTACGACGACCGTCTCGTTCCAGCTCATCGCAGCGGCCGACGCGTTCCCGGGACCCTTCGAGGCGAGCGTGGCCACGAACGGCGCCTCCGGCCTCATGAACTACGAGATCCTCCCCTTCTCCGTCGCTCCGGCGTCGGTCCTCGTCGGGGCGGGCAACACGGCCTCCGGGCTGACGGCGACGATCTCCTACCCCGATTTCACGCCGACGGGCCCGCAGCAGCTGACGTTCTCCGGCCTTCCCGCGGGCGCGACGCCGGTGCCCTCGCCCGTCTCCTTCACCGTCACGGGCACGAGCGCGGTCGTCGGATTCGGTATCGCGACGAGTCCGACGACTCCTCCCGGTAGCTACACGGTCACCGTGGGAACGACCCCGGTGGCCACCGGGACCGACACGTTCGAGCTTCTCGTCGCCCCGGGGAGCTCCCTTTCGGTCGCACCGAGCACCACGACGGTCCTCCCCGGCGGCACGACGGCGCAGCTGACGGCGACCGTCGCCTTCGGCCCTCCGGCGCCGACCGGGCCGCAGCAGCTCGTCTTCACGGGGCTCCCTCCGGGCGCCGCTCCCGTCCCGTCGCCGGTGTCGTTCTCCATCATCCAGATCCCGACGGTGGCCGTTCCGTTCTCCATCGCGACGAGCGCGGCGACGCCCCCGGGAACCTACGTCGTGACCGTCGGCACGAGCCCGGCGAGCGCCGGGACCGCCTCGTTCGAGGTCGTGGTGGCGCCTCCGGGAGGTCTCGAGCTCTCGCTCGCGTCGTCCTCGATCGAAGTGTGCCCGGGCGGACCGGCCGTCGAGAACGCGGTGACCGTGACGCCCACCGAGGAGTTCGAGGGGAGCGCGGAGGTGACGTTCCCGCTTCTGCCCGCAGAGCTGATCGTCACCCCGCTTTCGATCCCCATCGAGTCTCTGCCGCCTTCGCAGACGGTGTCCTTCGCCGTCTCGGCCCGGCCCGACGCCATGCCGGGGCAGAAGATCGTCGTCGTCCGGGCGGCCAGCCCGTTCGGTGCCGCCGCGGTCGCCACGTTCATCGTGAACGTGGCCTCGCCCGGTTTCACGCCGGCCTTCGCGCCCACGGCCCTGACGCTGACCGCGGGAGGCGGGACGGGGAAAGTCCTCATCTCGCTCGCTTCTTCGGCCTGTCCGACGAGCGCGGAGTCGATCCTCGTGACGCCCTCGGGCCTCCCGGCCGGAGTCACGGTCAGCCCGGCGTCGGCGGTCCTCTTCGGACCGACCTACCCGCCCGTGGAATTCGCGTTCGCAGCGGCGTCTTCGGTCCCGGCCGGCCTGACTACGGCGACGTTCGCGTTCGAGCCGTCGGGCGGCGCGGCGAAGAGCCTCCCGTTTCCGATCACGGTCCAGCGTCCGGGGCGACTCACGATCGCGGCGGAGCGCGCCGCCATGGACCTCTGCCCGGGCGGCGGCGCGGCCACGAACACGCTGACGATCAACGGTCTCGACGGCTACACCGGAACTCCGACCGTCTCGTTCCCGGGGCTCCCGGCCGGCTTCACGGCGACGCCCGCGACGATCGAGGTCCCGAGCGTCCCGCCGACCCGGGTCGTCTCGTTCACGCTCACCGCGGCGGCGGGCCTCGCCGCCGGAAGCCGGACGATCACGGCGAAGGTTTCGGACCCTCGGGGGATCGAGGCGACGACGACGTTCGTCGCCCAGGTCCTTCCGCCGAGCTTCGCGGCGTCGGTCGCGCCTTCGCCCCTCGTGCTGAGCGCGGGCGGGGCCTCGCGGACGATGACGGCGTCGCTGACCCCGGGGAGCTGCCCGCCGTCGACCGACGTCACGGTCACGCCGTCCGGGCTCCCGCCGGGGGTCGTCGTCACGCCGACTTCGGCAGTCCTCTCCCCTCCGGCGTTCGGGCCGGCCCTCTTCACGTTCCTCGCCGGCGCCGGCGCCGAGCCCGGCTCCTCCACGATCACGTTCACCTGGGCGCCCGTGGGCGCGGCTCCGCAGACGACGACCGCGACGATCTCGGTCTGCGGCCCGCCCGCGGCTCCGGAGTCGCCGACGATCCGGCCCGCCGGCAACCCGCAGGGACCGGTCACCGCGACGGACTTCCTCGACCTTTCGTGGGCGGCGCCGGCCTCGGGCTTCCCGGCGACCCGTTACGACTGGCGGATCAATGGAGGGCCGTGGAGCGCCGCCGCCGCGACCTCCGCGATCGCGCCGCCGCGGGGCGCAGTCGATCCGATCCAGCTCTTCGTGCGCGCTTACGCCTGCGACCCCGAGAAGGGGCCGGGGGCGGAGGCGTCGAGCCCCGTCTACGCCCTCGCCCCCCCCCAGGCGAGCTTCGCCGTTCCGGCTTCGGTCGTCGCCGGCCAGCCGGCCACCTTCACCGACACGTCCTCGCCGCAGGCGACGAGCTGGCTCTGGTTCCCGGGCGACGGGATGCCGGTGACGACGGTCCAGTCGCCGACGGTCACGTTCCCCTCGGCGGGGCCGCGGGTGGTCGTCCTCGTCGCGACGAACGGCTCGGGGACCTCGACGAAGTCGACGACGGTCAACGTCCTGCCGGCCTCGGCCGTGCGGACGGCGGCCGGGTCGTTCGCGCGCAGGCTCGACCGTCAGGCGGACGGCCGGCTCGCGCTCGACGGCGTCGAGGTCGGCCGGGGGACGGCGCTCCTTCTCCGCAGGCTTGCCGGCGAGGGGGAGGCGATCGCGTTCCTGCGGTTCTTCGATCCCTCCGGGGCGCTTGCCGTCGAGAGGCGCCTCGTCCTCGCCGAGGGCGAGGAAGCGCGGCACGAGCTCTCGGCCTTCGGCGAAGGGAGCTTCCGGATCGAGCTCGTCGGCCCCGAAGGCCTCGAGGCGACCGTCGTGACCACGGCCGTGCCGACTCCGGCTCCCGAGCTCCCTGTGCCGCCGCGGGATCCCCGACGCATCGACCGGAAGTGACACGGAGCGGGGAGGCTCGCCTTGAGCCTCCCCGCGACGGCTTCGCCGCCTCGCCTCGACGCCGAATGCAGAGCAGGCAGCGAAGGAGCCCGGGCCGTTCGGCCCGGGCTCCTTCGCCGGTATCGTGCGGTTCCCGCGCGCCGGCTGCGCCGGCCGCGGAAGAAGCTCAGAACGGCGGGAAGAAGACCTTCAGCACCTTCTCGGTCGTCAGGTCCTCGTAGCCCTGCATCGCCTTCGTCCTCTGCGCCTCGAGCCGGTCGAGGAGCGAGGGCTCGTGCGCCTCGTAGAGGACGCCCGTCGTCAGGGTCTCCGTCTCGCGCGTGTAGGCGAAGGCGGCGGCCCGGCTGTGACGGTCGTACCCCTCGGGGAGGCCCCGGAGCTTCGCCTTCATCACCTTGAAC
>JAGOBQ010000172.1 GCA_017999215.1 Thermoanaerobaculia bacterium | reverse complement strand
CGGTCCTCGTTCCGGCGGTCGTAGAGGATCACCTCGGCGCCGTAGCCTCGCGTCGCGGCGAGCTTGAGGGACGGCGCGTCCTCGGGCATGACGATCGTCGCCGGGACGCCGAGGTCGCGCGCGGCGAGCGCGACCGCCTGGGCGTGATTGCCGGACGAGAAGGCGACGACGCCGCGCCGCCGCTCCTCGGAAGAGAGGAGCGTCAGCCGCGAGAACGCGCCGCGCGCCTTGAACGCCCCGACGCGCTGGAACGTCTCGCACTTGAAGAAGAGACGCGCGCCCGCGACGGCGTCGGCCGTCCGCGACGTCAGCACCGGGGTCCTGTGGACGTGCGGCGCGATCCGCACCGCGGCCGCCCGCACGTCGTCGAGGCAGACCGGGAGCCTCTTCACGCCTCCACCTTCGCTTTCTCCTTCGCCCTCTCCTCCGTCTTCTCCTCCGTCGCCGCCTCCGCCGGCCTCGGCCCCCGCTCCCGCGGCGCGGCGACGACGCCGCACAGCCGGTCGGCCTCGTCCGTCACCGCGTCGATCGCCGCGTCGACCCGCGCGAGAAACACGGCGTCGCTCTCCCCCTCCGCCCGCCGAAGCCCTTCGCCGAAGACGACCGCGCAGCGCGAGAAGGGCATCGGGACGAGATAGCGGTCCCAGGAGCGGAGGAACCTCGGGCGCGTCGACGACGCGCCGACCGGCATGATCGGAGCGTCCACGGCCTCGGCGAGGCGCAGGATTCCCGTCTTGCAGCGGCGCGCCGGCCCGCGCGGACCGTCGGGCGTCAGCGCCGCCCCGCGCGTCGTCCCTTTCAGCACCCCGACCATCTCGGCGAGCGCCTCGCCCCCTCCGCGCGAGGAGGAGCCGCGAACGACCCGGAAGCCCCACCAGAAGAGAAATCCGGCGATGACGTCGCCGTCCTTGCTCCGCGAGGCCATCGTGACGTAGCCGCGGTACGGGAAGCGGAAGATCCCCGCGACCATCCGCTGGTGCCAGATCGCGTGGAGAACGGGGCGCCCCGCGCGCACGATCGCGTCCCGGTGCTCGCGCCCGACGAGGCGAATCCGGAGCGTGGCCCGCCAGAGGGCGATCAGGAGGAAGAGGGGGAAGCCGAGGAGGACGGCGCGCACCCTCCGATTCTCCACGACGCGCGCCCCCGGCGCCCTCCCTGTATCCTCCCCGCCCGTGCGCCTCGTCGCCGAGAACGTCTCCCGCGCCTTCGGGCCGCGCCGGGTCTTCGGCCCGCTCTCCTTCGCGACGGAGCCGGGGAGGGTCCTCGGCGTCGCCGGCGCGAACGGCTCGGGGAAGACGACGCTCGTCAAGGTCCTCGCCGGCCTCCTTCGCCCCTCCGCCGGGAGCGTCCGGCTGGAGGACCCCGCCCGGCCCGGAGCGCGGATCTCGGTCCGCGAGGCGGAGGGCGCGATCGGCTGGTGCGCCCCCGACCTCTCCCTCTACGGCGAGCTGACGCCGGCCGAGAACCTCGAGTTCTTCGCCCGCGTGGCGGGGCGGCCGCGGACGCGGGACGAGGTCGACGGGCGCCTCGCTTCCGTCGGCCTCGATCCGAGGCGCCTCCGGGCGATCCGGACGCGCTTCCTCTCCACCGGACAGAGGCAGCGCCTGAAGCTCGCCTACTCGGTCCTTGCCTCTCCCGCGGTCCTCCTCCTCGACGAGCCGGGGTCAAACCTCGACGAGGCGGGGCACCGCGCCGTCGAGGCGATCGTCGCCGAGCAGAGAGGCCGCGGCAGCGTCGTCCTCGCCACGAACGACCCGGCCGAGCTCGCCCTGGCCGACGAGCGGGTGACGCTGTGATCCTCCGCGCGGCGGCGGCGGTCTTCCTGAAGGACCTCCGAACCGAGTGGCGGACGCGGGTCGCGCTCAACGCCCTCCTCCTCTTCGCCTTCGCGGTCCTCGTCCTCGTCGGCTACGCCGTCGGCCCGACGCGCCTCACGCTCGAGGACCGACCCGTCGTCAACTCGGTCCTCCTCTGGATCGTCCTCTTCTTCTCGGCGATGACGGGCCTCTCCCGCGCCTTCGTGAACGAGGAGGAGACCGGAACGGCCGCCGCGCTCCGCCTCACGGCGCCGCCCGCGTCCGTCTTCCTCGGGAAGCTCCTCGCGAACCTCGCCCTCCTCGCCGTCGTCATGACCGTCGTCGTCCCGCTCTTCCTCGCGCTCATGTCGTTCGGGATCGCCGCTCCCGGCCTCTTCCTCGCGGTCCTCGCGCTCGGCGGCGTCGGCATCGCCGCGGCCTCCACCTTCATCGCGGCGATCGTCTCCAAGACCGCGGCGAAGGGAGCCCTCTTCGCGGTCCTCGCGACCCCGCTCCTCCTCCCGCCCCTCGTCGCCGCCGTCACCGGGACCCGGATCGCCGCGACGGAGCCCGACCTCGCCGCCGGCCTCGACGTCGTCCGCCTCCTCTTCGCCTACGACGGCCTGATGGTGACCGCCTCGTTCCTCCTCTTCGACGCCGTCTGGCGGGAGTAGCCGAGCCCCTCCGGGGCGAATCAAGCGCTCGTTCGGAGAGAGTTCGGAATCCGACCCCGAAAAGGTCCGATATGGGCCTTCCCTCCCGTATCATCCCGGCCGATGCAGGTTCTCGGCACCGCCGGGAAGGTCGCTCTGGGCCTCGGGATGGCGGTGGTCCTCTGGGCCGCCTTCCTCTATGCCCACCCCGCGGAGAGCTTCGTGGGCGAGTCTTCCCGCATCGTCTTCTTCCACGTCCCGACGGCCTGGATCTCCGCCCTGGCCTTCCTCCTTGCCGCGGTCCACTCCGGCCTCTACTTGAAGACCCGGAAGATGGAGCGGGACGACGCGGCGGCGGCCGCCGCGCGGCTCGGGATCCTCTTCTGCGTCCTGGCCACCGTCACCGGCTCCCTGTTCGCGAAGGTGATGTGGAACTCGTACTGGAACTGGGACCCGAGGCAGACCTCGATCGTCCTCCTCCTCCTCGTCTACGGGGCCTACCTGGGCCTCCGCCAGGCGATCGAGGAGCCGGAGCGCCGGGCGACGCTCTCGGCGGCCTACGCCCTGATCGCGTTCGTCTCCGTGCCGTTCCTGATGTTCGCCGTCCCGCGGATGTACGCCTCGCTGCACCCCGACACCGTCATCAACGCGCGGGGCCGGATCGAGATGTCCCCCGACATCAAGCTCGTCTTCTTCTCCTCGATGATCGCGTTCACCGCGCTCTTCGCCTGGTTGTACGCCCTCGACGTGAAGGCGACCCGGCTCGTCCGGCGCCTCTCGGAAAGGGCCGGAGGCACCGAAGCATGACTCCCGACGCCCCGACGGCCGCCGTCTCGCACGGCGCTCTCTTCTACGTCGCCGCCGTGAACATCATCATCTGGGCGGGGCTCCTCGCCTACCTCGTCCACCTCGACCGAAAGGTCCGCGCCGCGATCGCGCGGCAGGCCCCGGAGGACCCGTCGTGAAGAAAGCCTACTGGGCCGGTGCCGGCCTCATCGTCGCGTTCCTCCTCCTCGGGCTGACGACCTTCTCCTCCTCCATGACGCCCTACGTCACGTTCGACGAGGCGCTGACCTCGCCGCGCGTCTGCCAGGTCATGGGCGGCCTCGAGAAGGGCTCCTCGAAGTACGACACGACGACGCAGACGCTCCGGTTCAACCTCGTCGACCTCGAGTCGAAGAAGGTCCTCCCGGTCACCTACCGCGACGTCAAGCCGGCGAACTTCGAGGAGGCCGTCTCCATCGTCGCGATCGGGAAGTACCAGGGCGAGGCGTTCCATGCCGAGAAGCTCCTCGTGAAGTGCCCCTCGAAGTACCAGGGCGAGGAGACGGAGAAGCACTACGGCGCGAAGGTCTCGGTGAAGTCCTGATGCCGGCCCTCGGATACGCCCCGGGAACGCTCGCGCTCTGGTTCGCCCTCGCTTCCGGGATCGCGACGATCCTCGTCTACGCGCGCGCGCTCGCCCTCCAGAGGGAAGGCGGCCCGGCGTACGAGTCGACCCTCCTCCTCGGGCGGCGCCTCTATTACGCGCACGCGGCCGCGATCGTCCTGGCGACGCTGATCCTCCTCTGGCTCCTCCTGAACAACGACTTCCGGCTCTCCTACGTCACGTCGTACTCCTCGCGCGAGCTTCCCTTCCGCTACCTCTTCTCGACGCTCTGGGCGGGCCAGGAAGGGTCGTTCCTGACGTGGCTCTTCTTCGGCGCGGTCATCGGACCGTTCGTCGTCGCGAGCGCGAAGGAGCAGGAGCCGCCCGTGATGGCGGTTTACGTCCTCTCCTTCCTCGGCATCGTCGCGATCCTCGTCAAGCAGTCGCCGTTCCGCTTCCTCGCCGAGGTCCCGCCCGACGGACAGGGGCTGAACCCGCTCCTGCAGGACCCGTGGATGGTCATCCACCCGCCGGTGATGTTCGCCGGCTTCGCGTCGCTCTCCGTGCCGTTCGCGTTCGCGATCGGCGCGCTCTGGACCAAGCGCTGGGACGGGTGGGTCGTCCGGGCGATGCCCTGGGCGCTCTTCACGTTCGTCTGCCTCGGGACGGCGATCCTGATGGGCGGCTACTGGGCCTACAAGACGCTCGGCTGGGGCGGCTACTGGGCCTGGGACCCGGTCGAGAACACCTCGCTCGTCCCGTGGCTCGCGACGACGGCCCTCGTCCACGGGATGTACCTGCAGAAGACGCGCGAGAAGCACCGGAAGATCAACGTCATCCTCGCGATCCTCGCGTTCTGCTGCATCCTCTACGGCACCTTCCTCACCCGCTCCGGCGTCCTCGCCGACTTCTCCGTCCACTCCTTCGTCGACCTCGGGATCACCGGCTGGCTCGTCGCGATCATCCTCGTCTTCCTCTTCGGCGGCCTCGCGCTCCTCGCCTATCGCTGGAGGGAGATCCCGGTCGTCAACGAGATCGACCCCGCCACCGGGAAGGAGAAGGAGGAGCCGTTCCTCTCGCGCTCCGTCCTCTTCATCCTCGCGGTCACGCTCTTCTGCGCCTCGGGTCTCGTCATCCTCCTCGGGACGTCCGCGCCGATCCTCACGCGCATCGGCGGCAAGGCCTCGCAGGTCGCGACGAGCTTCTACGACGTCACCCACACGCCGCTCGCCATCGTCATGGCGCTCCTCATCGCCCTCGTTCCGTTCGTCTCCTGGCGCGGCGAGACCTGGGCGGCCGTCGGGAAGAAGGTCGCCCTCCCGGCTCTCCTCGGCGTCCTCGGCGTCGTCCTCTTCCTCTTCCTCGGCGTGAGGAAGCCGGTCGACCTCCTCTTCCTCGGCGCGGCGGTCTTCGGCCTCGCCTCCTCCGCCGAGATCCTCGTCCTCTTCGTGAGGCGCAGGGCGATCGCGAGCGCGGGGGGCTACCTCGCCCACGTCGGCACCGCGATCATGCTCGTCGGCATCCTGATCTCGGGCGCCTACGAGGTGAAGACCCAGGTCACGCTCCACCGGAACCGTCCGCTCGTGATCGAGCAGCACGGCCGCCCGATCAGCTTCACGTTCACCGGCCTCTACTTCGTCAACGACGACGGCGTCGTGAAGACGCAGTCACAGCTCGACATGACGAAGCTCGCCGACCGCCGCGCCAAGCAGGCGATGGAGGTGACCGTCAGCGACGGCAAGGCGACCTGGAAGGCGTACCCGAAGCTCTACACGAACGAGAAGTCGGGACAGCTCATGGCGAACCCCGACGTGAGGAAGTCGTTCTTCTTCGACCTCTACGTCTCGCCGCAGGCCTACGAGCCGGGCGCGCCGCCGCGCCTGGAGGGGTCGCTCGCCGTCCTCCGGAAGGGCGAGGAGAAGACGGTGAACGGCGTGAACGTCCGCTTCCTCGAGTTCTCGACGGAGGGCGCCCACACCGAGGGCGGCGCCTTCACGATCGGGACGAAGCTCGCCGTCACCTCCTCGGGCGCCACGGCCGAGGTCACCCCGAAGTTCGTGGTCACGCTCGGAGGCGGCGAGGGGCAGCGCTTCGAGAATCCCCCTTCGCCCCTCCCCGGAACCGACAGCGGTCAGGTCCGCATCCGCCGCGTCTCTCCGAACGACGCCGCCGTCGAGCTCGAGCTCCTCGGCCTCGACCCGGCCGGCGACCTGAGACCCGCCGTCCCCGAGTCCTTTTCCATCGACGTCACGACGAAGCCCCTCATCGCCCTCGTCTGGGCCGGCTTCTACGTGATGATGGCCGGAGGCCTCGTCTCCATGATCAAGCGCGCGAAGGACGCGAGGCAGGCCGCGATCGCGTGAACCGGGGGGAGAGGGAAAGAGAAACCCAGGGGGATCCCCGACAAGGGCCCTCCGCCAGCCTGAAGACGGCCCGACGAAGACGCCGGGCCGTTTCCGTTGGGGGGCGAAGCGCTCGTCCATGATCCAGGGGCGCGGGGGAGGGGTGCGTCCCGCCGGCGCCCTCTGCGCGCGCGCGACCCGCATCGGCCCCGCTGCGCGGGCCGCCGGGGCCCGCGCGAACTCGCTTCGCTCAAACAGCGCGCGGGCCTGACCCGGCGGCCTGCTCGCGGGGCCGTGCGGGGCCCCGCGCGTGCTCGAACGGTCGCCTCGCGGGGCGCACCCCTCCCCCGCGCCGCGGCAGCTTCGACGTCTGCGGCCGCCCTGCGGGCGGCCCGTAGAGTGCAGATGGTAGATCTGACCCCTCGGTGGGGTGGAACGGCGGCTCAACGCGCCAGTACTCGCTCACACGCCCTCAACCGGGTGCCTCGCCGGACTCTTCCGCAGCAATGTGGCGGCGAACGACTCGCGCGACGAGGAAGGAGCTCAGGAACGCGATCCCTGCGAACTGGAGGAGGCGCTCGATCGAGGTCGAGCCCGCGAAGCCGTGCAGCGCGGAAGCGTACTCCAGCTCGAAGACGCTCCGGCGATAGTCGATCAGGCCGCTCCCGAACATCGCCTTCTCATAGGGACCCCACTCGATGGAGTACTCCCACGCATTCGCCAGGAGGCCCGCGGCGCAGACCGAGTAGAAGGCGACCCGGAATCGCGGAAGGAGCGCGAGCAGGGCGATATGCACCAGGGGGATGAACGGGATCAGAAAGCGAGGCCCCCAGCACCATCCCCCTTCGAAGGACCCCCAGCGCGCGTAGAGCAGGAGGTACGAGCCGAAGAGGAGCAGCGCCGTCGCGTCTCGCGCCGCTGCCGGATCGCGCCAGGTCGCGACACCACGGACGGCCAGGACGACGGCGACGGCCGTGGGGAGCGAGTAGTACAGGAGCCCGCGCCCCGGCGACGCGAGAAGGCCGTAGAGCCCTTCGAGGAGAGGGGTAGAAAACGATTCGCCGGCGTACCCGAAGCGCAGCGGCGTACCGTAGCGCGCGACGTTGTAGGCACCCCAGCCGACGAGCGCGAACAGGATCGCGGCCGCTCCCCAGAGGATCGCCCTGCGCGCTTCACCGGGCCGACCTCGCCCCATTTCGTAGAACGGCAGCGCCGCGCACGCGACGAGGAGAACCGGGACGAAGACCACGTAGTGCAGTGATGCCAGCGCGAGGAAGAAGAATCCGACAGGATGCCGATCTTCGTCTCGCGGGACGAACAGGCAGGCGACGCCCGCGAGAAGCATGGTGGCTGACAGCCCTTCCGAGAAGAGGAGGCGTGAATACGGAAGCACCAGTGTGCACCAGAGAAGCGTCCAGGCTCCGACCGCCGCGCGCGCCCGATCCTGGCCCCAGCGTCGCGCGAAGCCGTACCAGAGGTAGACCAGCAGGCTGACGAGCACGGGAGTGAATAGGAAAGCAGTGACTCGGTAGCCCACGCGACCGGGCTCCGGTGCCCGAGTCAGCTCGCCGACGCCGTAGCCGAGCGCGTACGTGGGCAGCATCAGGAAAGGCTGAAGAGGCCCGTACTTCACTGGCCCGTACTCGGGCGTGACCACGCTTCCCCTCGTCAGCACGGCGTTCGTGACCGCGAGTCGCTGGATCGCGTCGACAGTGCCCCACCTGTGATGGCCAAGCGCGGCGAGGGCGAGGAAGGCCAGCAGGGCCAGTGCCCGTCCGATACGTCCATCCGTTCTGGTCATCAGTCCCCGCATTGTCGCGTCCGAGAGGCACATCAGCCAGCCAGGCCTTGGACGGCACGCCGGCCCTTCCGATCGGCTCGTCG